>CAZUJO010000465.1:0-3162 GCA_964619995.1 uncultured Leptospiraceae bacterium | reverse complement strand
GATGTAGGGAGTGTAGATCAGTCCAGCCCGCACGCCGCGCGCATGCATGTCTGACAACATTTGCTTTGCATCCGGAAAGAGGCTGCGCCGCCAGCGAAAGTTATGAAAGGCCTCCTCCCAGTGATAGTCAAAGATAATGGCGTCTAACGGGATCTGGTTTTCGCGGTGTTTTTCAATCCGCCGCATGGTCTCATTCTGGTTCTCAACCGGAAAGGATGTATTCCAGAGACCGAACGCCCACCTGGGCAGAAGCGGCGGCCGCCCGGTCGCGGCCGTATAAGCCTCGAGAGTCCGGCGAAGATCTCCGCCGTAAAAAAACAACAGGTCGAGTTCGCCGCCCGCGAACTCGATCCGCGCAGATTTTTCCGAGACGACAGCCCTGGCGCGGTGCGCATTCAGCACGAGAAGGGCCCAGCCGCGGCTGGAGAATACCAGGGGAAAGGCTGAGTACGTCTGTTTGTGCTGCGAAAATGCCGGCGATTCCAGGTTGTAGATTTCGAGCTTCGCATCCTTCCGCGCGAAGCCATTGAACCATTCGCCGAATCCGTAGAACCGCTCTTCCGCTTCTCTTTCGATTTCGATTGCGCTGCCCTCTGCCCGCACGGAAGCGACCGGCCGGCCTGCGGATTTGAACGTTATGCGACGACCTTGAAGGTCCGGGCGAATGTCTGCGGAGATTTCTCCGGAACCGGGCGACAGAGACCCGGAGACTCCAGTCTCCGGAACGGCTTTCAGCTCCCGGCCGGAAAGAAGAATGTCATTTGCGAAAGGACAGGACTCAGACAGAACCAGGCGCAGGCCGTGCTGCAGCTCTGCGAACTGCATATCAGTGAGCCCGGTAATACTCGATCAGGTCTGTGACGGGAGGCTTTCCCTTCAGGCGGCGGACAATGGATGCGGCCTGGCCGCGGTGATACGTCGCATGATTGGCAACGTGCATAAGAATTTCTGCAAGAGGTGTTGTGAAGTCCACGCCTTTCAGGTTCTTGTAGCTGATCTCTTTGAGGAGATCCACTTCCGAAAGCCCTTCGAGGAGCGTATGATACTTGTGACGAACTGCCTTCTGCGATTCGATGTAGGTCATCCGGTCCGAGTCCGGCGTGCGAAACTGCGGCGACGCTTCGCCCTGAATCCGGCGGATCCAGATATCGTCAGCGCCGCAGATGTGTCCGAGTTTGTCGCGAAGCGACCCGACGCCGTCGCCAAGATCGCGGAGGAATTCCTCCTCCGTCATATCAGCGACGGCAGCAAAGAACTGGTCCTGCGCCCAGAAGTTGTACTTCCAGAGTGTTCGGACCGCTTCGAGCATGTTAACCTGCGCGGAAGAGCTGGCGGTATTCCAGTTTGCCGCGCAGCGAATAGAGAGAAGAACCGGATGCTTTCGCAAGGAAATCCGGAACTGGAATCTTCTGCGCTTCAATGAACTTGCGCGCAGCTTCCGGTCCGCCGAGCACATCCACCCATGCGGTTGGAGGAACCCAGTTGAAGCCGAATCCCATTGCGCCGTCGACTCCGTTCGCGTCGGTCACATCTGGAATCAGAGAGAGCGAATACGCGATGTAACGCGCCACGAAGTGGCGAAGAAGGTCTGCTTCCATTCCCTGTGCGGTTGTGATGATCTGGCCGAGCTTTTTGTAATCCGATGCCTGAATTGCCGCAACTGCGTCTTTCTTGAAAGGAACGGTGATCTTCTGGAGAGGTTCGTAGTCGCCCTTCGCGATGTTGTATACAAAGCGGTCGGATGAACCGTCTGCTTTCTTTTCGCGGCGGTAGAGTCCTTTGCCCGCCTTGTTTCCCATAGCGCCCGAATCGATCAGCTTCTGCATGTATGCGGGCATCTTGAATGTTTCATGCGCGTTGTCTTTGGTGTTCGCGTAGATGTTGTCTACAATGGCCTTGTGCACGTCGAGTCCCACGAGATCCACAGTGGCCAGAGGACTCATTGCGCGGCCCGTGTATCCGCCAAGAATGCCGTCGAGCAGAGCGATTCCACCTTTGTCCTGAACCTTCTCCGCATACTGCGCCGCTTCGTTCATCAGCTGGAAGCCGATTCTGTTTCCCGCAAAACCAGGGCGGTCGTTGCAGAGCACCACAGCGCGAAGCAGTTTTTTGGAAAGATACTCGGAGAGTTCTTTTGTGTACTGCGGATCGTTCTTCGGATGCGTGATGAGCTCACAGAGAACAAGTTTGTACGGAGGATTGAAGAAGTGGGTTCCGTAGTAGTATTTCTGTCCGTCTGCGTCAAAGTGCGAAGCCAGTCTTTCGATCGACAGACCCGAACTCACGGTAGAGACCAGCGTTCCTGGCTTGCGCGACGCCGCGATTCGCTTGTTCAGAGGTTCTTTGACCGCGTAGTCTTCGGCAACAAGCTCAAACACCCAGTCGCTTTCTGAAACGGCCTTTTCGAGATCCGCGTCGTATGTGCCGGGGATAAAGTTCTTTTCGATAACTCCGGATCGAACCGAGTCTACGGCAATTTTGATGCCTTCTTTTGCTTTGTCGACGCTGCGCGCCAGCATATGCACCTTCGCGCCGCCGAACGCAGCGACGATTGCAGCGCTGTTTGCGCCCATGGTTCCATTTGCACCCAGAACGGTAACGGTCTTAATTTCTCTCATTCCAAACTCCCCGATGATTCATCCTGAATCCTATTTACGGCATCTCCGGTCAAGAAGTTCGCGCACGCTGCCCCGCCCTTCGCACGCCGGAATCCTCAGGGAATCGGGAGCTCAACGGAGAAAATCGTGGAATTACCCGCCGAGCGGTACTGGATCAGAGTCGAGTACTTGATCTCCGCGTTGAAAGGCGCATAGCCTTCTTTGAGAAAAAGAATAATGCTGCGGAGACCGGCGCCGAAACCGCCGCCTGCATGGTCTTCCTGCTTGTCATAGAGCCGCACGGATGCATCGCGCGAATTCTTGCCGGCCATCATCAGGTCTTCTTTGATCTTTTCCAGGTTGTATTCCACGCGCTGTTTGTCGATGACCGTGATCGGCGAGTTGTTGATGACGTTGATGAAGAGAGTCTGCTTGCCGCCCTTCGCCTTCACCCGAAGCGTCACATCGATCTTCTTGTTGAATCTTTCTGAAAGCGCGAATGAATTCGTCTTGTGCATTTCAATGAGCTTCAAAATCGAACTGGTCAGGTCGACGTTTGTAAGGT
>CAZUJO010000464.1:0-3182 GCA_964619995.1 uncultured Leptospiraceae bacterium | reverse complement strand
TCCAAGAGCATCTTCGCGGGCACAATCACGTCTCTCGTCATATCGCTGGCAGGACTCGGGGCGGCCAGCGGGCTGTACCGCATGCTTCACAGAGCGGAAAGAGAGAGAGCCGTCGCCGAACTGACGAGAGAACTTGCCGAGTCCGACTTCTCGCACATACCAGCTTCCGTTGTCTACATCGTCGACCTTCAGAGCGGCAGTGTCGTTTTTTCGAGAAATATTTCCGTTATGCGCTCTCGTTTCTCTGATTCCCGGATTGAACCGGGAAGCGAAGCGCGATTCCGAAGTTTTCCCGATCAGCAGCGTTTCGAAATTCGCGAGGCAGCGGACGGCGAAGCAGCCTTTGAGGCCGGATTTGACCCGGACGAATACAGGCACTACGAGCACGAGAAATCGGTCCGCACGCTCATCTTTGCGCTCTGCGGAAATCTGGTTCTGATCCTGTCGCTTTTCTTCTTCATGCAGCAGACCGTGCTCACGCCGCTTTCCAGCCTGCTTATGAACCTCCGCTATTTCGGCACAGGCCGCGCGCGAAGAATTGAAATGCCGAGAGATGAACTCGGATACGTGAACCAGGTTCTCGAAAGACTGATGCGCCGGATCGCGAGACGGGGGGAAGAACTGGAAAAGGCAAATCTGCGCCTGCAGAAGGAAAAGGCAATTCTCGAAAAATTCTTTTCGCGGGACTTCCTCGAACAGCTCCTTCAGGAAAAGATCTCGCATGCCCTCGGCGGCGAACGTGTGTTTGCAACCATTCTGTTTCTCGATATTCGCAACTCGACGGGCATTGCGGAAAAAATCGATCCGCAGCAGTTCTCAGAGTTTATCAGCTCGCTGTTTACGGACATCATGGATCTCGTGTATGGCAACCACGGCTCGGTAAACAAGATGCTCGGGGACGGAATCATGGCGACCTTCGGCTGTCCGGTGCGCACCGATCAGGATTCAGAAAATGCCCTGCGATGCGCCGTTCAAATACGTGAATACATGAGAACCTTTAACGATGTGCGGCCCGATTTTCTCACTGAGCCGGTCCAGATCGGCATGGGGCTGGCTTCAGGCCTCGTCTTCGCAGGCAATACAGGCTCCGTGCGAAGGATGGAGTATACAGTGCTCGGCGATGCTGTCAACCTGGCGAGCCGCCTTGAGACGCTTACAAAACTGGCCGGGGTCGACATACTCATAGACGGCGCCACTCGGGACCTGCTCGGCAGCAAACTCCAGGTCCGCCGCGTGAAGCTGAACCGGGTCCGCGGAAAAATGCAGGAAGTGCGCCTCTACTGCGTGGATTCAATGGCGGACCCCGAAGAAGCGTCTTGACAGACGCGAAGCGCGTCTGGATTCTTCGACTCCATGATCCAGATCAAGCCAACGACTCCATTTCAGGACCAGAAGCCCGGCACGTCCGGACTCAGAAAGAAGGTTCCTGTATTTCAAAAACCAAACTATTTAGAAAACTTTACTGCTTCTATTTTCGAGAGCATTGCGCCCCCGGAGGGATCCGTGCTCACACTGGGCGGAGACGGCCGTTACTTCAACAGGGAGGCCATCCAGGTGATCCTGAAGATGGCGGCGGCGTATGGCTTTTCCCGCGTGCTCGTCGGCCAGAACGGAATTCTGTCGACTCCGGCCGCTTCGTGCGTCATCCGCAAGAGAAGAACGTTCGGCGGCATCATTCTATCCGCAAGCCATAACCCGGCGGGACCGGACGGCGATTTCGGGATTAAATACAATACCTCGAACGGCGGACCGGCGCCGGAGAAAGTGACCGATGCGGTTTTTGCGGCGAGCAAGAGCATCACGCAGTACAAAATCCTCGAAGCGCCGGACGTGGACCTCTCCACCATCGGCGAAAAGCGTCTCGGAGATATGACCGTGGAAGTGATCGATTCGGTGAGCGACTATGCGGAACTCATGCACCACATCTTTGATTTTGATGCGATTCGCGCGCTTTTGACATCCGGATTTCGCATCAAGTTCGACGCAATGCATGCGGTTACCGGCCCTTATGCGAAAGAGATTCTTGAGAAGAGACTCGGCGCGGCTCCCGGCAGCGTCCTGAATGCCGTGCCCCTCCCGGATTTCGGGGGCGGACATCCGGATCCGAACCTCACCTATGCGCATGATCTTGTGGAGATTGCGTACGGAAAGGATGCTCCGGATTTTTCGGCGGCCTCCGACGGCGATGGAGACCGCAACATGATCCTTGGAAAAGCGTTCTTTGTAAATCCGTCCGACAGCCTCGCAATTCTCGCTGCAAATGCATCGCTCGTTCCCGCCTATTCGGGCGGCCTGAAAGGGATCGCGCGGTCGATGCCCACAAGCGGCGCGGCAGACCGGGTCGCGGCCGCTCTCGGGATCCCGGCCTTTGAAACGCCCACCGGCTGGAAGTTCTTCGGCAACCTTCTCGATGCGGAAAAAGCAACGTTATGCGGCGAAGAGAGTTTTGGAACCGGATCAGACCATGTCAGAGAGAAAGACGGCCTCTGGGCAGTCCTCTTCTGGCTGAACATTCTTGCGCGCACGCGAAAGCCCGTGGAAGACCTGGTGAAAGAACACTGGAGCCGTTTCGGGCGAAACTTTTACTCCCGTCACGACTACGAAGGCCTGCCCGCCGATGCGGCCCAGGGACTCATGAATCATGTTAAGGAGAGCTTCGCGCAGATCACAGGGAGCAGCCTCGCGGGCAAGCGCGTCCGGCTCTGCGACGATTTCAGCTACACGGATCCGGTGGACGGAAGCACCACGAGCGGTCAGGGTCTCCGCATTCTGTTCGAAGACGGTTCACGGATCGTATTTCGCCTCTCCGGAACGGGAACAGAAGGGGCGACGCTCCGGATCTACCTGGAGTCGTATGAACCCGACCCTTCGCAGCATCACAGGGATGCACAGGAGGCGCTTGCTGCCATGATCGAGGCAGCGGCGCAGGTTTCCGGTCTGAAAGAACGGACGGGCCGCGATCGGCCGACGGTCATCACTTGAAGCAACCTCAGTGGATTCGAAGCGACTTCAGCGTCCGCTGGACGGTTTCTTCAAATTCAGAGGCATAGGATTCCGGGACGGTCCAGCGGACGACGAACGCACGCTGTCCTTTGATGAACACCCATGTGTCGATCCGAATCACAAAGCCCTCTTTTGTGATCGCATAACGTCCGACCGCCGAGCCCTGCGCTCCCATCTGC
>CAZUJO010000463.1:0-3186 GCA_964619995.1 uncultured Leptospiraceae bacterium | reverse complement strand
TAACGTTATGGTTCCAATGAGGAGAGCCCGGGACACAGCTTTCTGCGCGGTGGTTCGGTCAACGGCGGCGGCAGAGAGAACGAACGCTATGAATGCAAAGAGCGGACTGTAGGGAAGAAAGCCCAGGCCCCCGGCCCAGACGAAGAACCACGAAAACGCCATAAAAGGAGCCAGCACGATGATGAATGCAATGCTCAGCACCGCGCCCAGCGCAAGGAACGGCTGCAGAAGAATGCTCAGATGAACAAATCGGCTGCGAAACATGGCTGCCATCAGCGCTGCGAAACTGATCCAGAGCCCGGCCTGCGTTCGTCCGGTCAGCGGCGGAAAAACTGCGTGTGACAGCACAGAGGAGTTCGCGTAGAAAGAAATCGCCGCGAGAATGAGAGTGAACACGGTAAACTGATACAGAGATCGGAAGAGCGAGCGAAGCAGAACCAGGAAGAGCGCGACGAACAAAAGTCCAGAAGCAGAAAGGAGAATCCAGAACGCAGCGCCCGAGACCGGCAGAGCATTCACGCGCCCGAGTGCGAAGCCTCCCGCGCCCAGAGCCGCGAGGCCCGCAAAAGCGGAAATCATCCAGGTCCAGGCAGGCAGGGTCTGGGAGAAAATACTCACCGGAGTCTGAAAGTAGCGCACGATCTTTTCTTGCATGAGACTACCTTGCCTCTTCCGCGTGAGGCCTGTATGTGCGGACTATGTGCTTTCTGTGAGCCTCTAGTAATGTTCGCGCTTTTGCGACGAAACTTTGCCGCGGAACGTTATGTAAAGGTAAACAAAATAGACAATCACAAGCGGCAGCCCGACGGCCAGCCACCGCGCTCCGATCGCAAGGCCGTACTCGCCCGAGCTCGCGTTCCAGACGGTCAGCCCCGGATGCGCTCCCGACGATGCAAGAAGGGTCGGAAACAGGGCGAAGGCAGTGCCCCCTCCTGCGCTTGCTATGAACAGGCAGGACGAGGCGAATGCGCGTCCGTCTTCGTGACGCCGCGCGAAAAAGATCGTGAGCGCCAGGAATACTCCTGCCAGAGCGGGGAAGATCAGTCCTGCCGGATGGGATTGAAAGTTCTGCAGATATCCGGGGCGAATCCAGCAGGTGAGCAGGAGCGCTGTGAGCGAGAGAACTGCTGCAAGAATCCATAGCCTGTGCGAAAGCTCGCGGGCTCGCCGCAGGACTTCGCCTTCGGTCTTGTATGCGAGAAAAAGAGAGCCATGCACGGCAAGAACCACGACAGAAACAAGCGCGATCAGAAGCGTATACCAGTCGATGATGCCGGTCTGCTCGGATATGAGAAAGTTCGTCCAGAGGGGCGCGAAAAAGAAGCCCGACTCATCGATGTTCACTCCGCGCAGAACATTACCGAGAGCGGCCCCGAATAGGATCGTGAGCATCAGACTTGAGCCCATGAACACTGTGTCCCACAGGGACTGCCACAGTTCATTCTCAATGTGACGGCGAAACTCAATTGCAAGCGCGCGCAACATCAGGAACCAGAGAACCATGATGAGCGGCAGATAGAATCCGCTGAAGCTCGAGGCGTACGCGCGCGGAAATGCGAAGTAAAGAACGCCGCCGGTGCCGATCAACCAGACTTCGTTTCCGTCCCACAGAGGACCGATCGCGTTGAGTACGGTCTTTCGTTCCTCATTCGTGCGTGCAGTCCACAGGTGAATGATGCCGACGCCCAGATCAAATCCATCGAGCACGATGTAACAGGTGAGCATGAAAACGAGGACGCCATACCACAGTGTTTCCCAGTTCATGCTGTCACCGCCGAATGTTCAGGACCCAGATTGATTTCGCGCGCAATCACAAATACGAGCAGGAGCGAAAGAAGCGCATACATCCCCATAAATCCCATGAGCGTAAACAGCGAATTGCCTGCAGACACCATGGGAGAGACACCCTCGGACGTTTTCATAATTCCATAGATGAGCCAGGGCTGCCGTCCCATTTCCGCAGTCATCCAGCCGGCCGTGTTCGCAATGTAAGGCATCGGAAATCCGAGCATGAGAATCCAGAGCACGGGCCGGGTGCTTGCGAGTTTGCCGCGCAATTGAAGCAGAAAAGCAAGAGCGAATAACGCTGCCATCATCGTCCCGATTCCGACCATAATGTGATACGAGTAGTAGAGCAGCGGGATGTTCGTGGGCCACTGATCGCGCGGAAAGGCATCCAGTCCCTTCACCTCTGCATTCCACCGCGCATAGGTCAGCATGCTCAGAACGCCGGGAATAGGGATTGGATTGTCGATGCGAAGGCGCTCCATGTCTGGCTGGCCGATCAGAACCATGTCGGCTGCGCTTTTGGTTTCAAAAAGGCCTTCCATGGCTGCAAGAGTCGCCGGCTGATAGCGCGCGACGTTCTGTCCCTGTCCGTCGCCGGTGGGAAAGATGATGAGGATGCAGGCGACGAAACCTGTGGTGACTCCAAGGCGCAGGAATATCTTTCCGTACGCGTCGTGCTGTTTCGCGAGCGTATAGTAGGCTCCGGTTGCCGCCACGACAAACGATGCAGTGATCACCGATCCCGTCATATTGTGCAGGTACTGCCAGATGGACCATGGATTCATGAACAGTTCAGTGAAGCTTGCAAGCTGAAGGACTTCGCCCTGCTGCACATGTCCGACCGGATGCTGCATCCAGGCGTTCGTCACAATGATAAGATAGCCGGACATCCAGGTTCCGAGAAACACCATGAATGCGGAAAAGAAATGAACGATTTGCCCGAGCCGCCGCTCGCCGTAGAGAAAGAGTCCGAGAAATGCAGATTCCAGAAAGAAAGCGAACAGACCTTCCATCGCAAGCGTATGGCCGACCACGCCGCCTGCGAAGACAGAGAATTTTGCCCAGTTTGTGCCGAACTGAAATTCCATTGGGATTCCCGTTACGACTCCCATGGCAAAGTTGACCGCAAAGATTCGAGACCAGAACTTCGCGCTGTGATTGTAGCTGATCTTCTTTGTTTTGAGAAACTGAAGTTTAAGAATCACAATGAGCAGGGAGAGGCCCATTGTGAGCTGCGGAAACAGGTAGTGGAACATGATGGTGAATGCGAACTGAATTCGCGCGAGAATCGTCGCTTCTTCCATGGCGGAATTCTCATCGGCGCCTGGTTTGTGTCGATCATTTTCCGATTCGGGGTCACATCCCGAGTTCTTTCAAACGATTGTAGAATGTGGCTCG
>CAZUJO010000462.1:0-3193 GCA_964619995.1 uncultured Leptospiraceae bacterium | reverse complement strand
GTGGTATTCAGATGAAAATTCGACACATTCTGTCCGTACGATTGAGGAAAGCGGCCCTTGCTGTTTTTCTTCTTGGCCTTCTGGCATTGTCCTTTCCTGCTTTTGCGCGAAGCGGAACGAACTACTGCGATGAAATCGAGGGAGAGCGCATCTACGAATGCCTCGGCATGACGGATCGGGGCCGCAGACTGCTCCTGCGCGATCTCGTAGAGAGCAGCAAAGATGACAGCAAGTTTCGCGACACAGCGCCCCTCGTGGCCCGGCTCAACTATGCGGAAGCCATTCCAGCTCTCCGAACTATTCTCGGCAGCGCGCCGCGAATCCCGCTGCAATACGGGGACAATGCGAAGATCCGCAGGGTCGATCTTTATCCTGCGGCGCAGGCGCTCGCTGACCTGGGGGACCGCGGTTCTGCATCGTTGATCCGCGAATATCTTACGCTGCTCGAAAGCTCGGGCGATCGCGGGTCGAGCTGGGAAGAGGCGCTGCGTGCTCTCGCAAAACTGGGGGGACCGGACGCCGAGATGTACGGCCGCTCGGCGATTGCGAGGCTGGACTCCGTGCCCGCGGCAGACCGGCCGACAATCGCCGTGCAAATCGCAGAGTTCGCGCGTGACGCGCGGGCCACCGGACTCGTCGCCGATCTTCGCAGAATCCGAACATCGGATTTCCAGTCGTTTATGGAAGCGATGGTGCACGGATACAGAATGGAGCTCGGCGATCGTGACGTGCGAAAGTTTTTCCGCGATCCGCTACTGCCGCAGATTGAGGCGCACGAAAAAGGCGAAGGCGGCGGGATTTCGTTTCAGGTCGTTCACCCGGAGTGTTATCTCGCGGGGCTCGGAGATCCCGAGGATCTGAAACTCTTTGTCTTTTTCGAGGGACCGGGTTACGAGGAGAGCACAGCAACTCGAGCAGCCATTCTTCGCCTGCTCGATCACCCGGAGTCGTATTCCGGGACCGATTACCCGCAGTTCAAGCTCAGGCTCCTCGAAGGCATCAAACACAACACGATGATGTATGAGAATCGCACATCTGACTTTTCGCCCGGAGCGCTTGCGGCACACCGTTATCTGCTCACTCGCCTGGGCGACGCTTCATCCGCCGAATCGCTGCGAAAGGTTGCGCTGTTGCAGACAGACCCTTCGAGTGCTTCCTCGTGGAATGCCGTCCGCTACGGACTGGAACTGGGGCTGGCCGGGATGGGCGACGCCCTGGAGACGCTCATTCGCGGCGAACTGGCTGGAAACGGTGACGGACAGATCTGGGAAGCGCGGAAAAATGCAATGGAGACAGCGGCGCGCAAACTGGGCGCCGCTGATCCGCGCTGGGCGTTGTTCCTCTTTGATTCTCGCATTCGAGAGCAGACGCTTTTTCAGTTTTCACGAATTCGTCCTCCGGGGGCATGCAAGATCATCACGGATTTTGCCGGATCGTTCACAAGCGATGACGGCACGGCAATCGGCGATGCTCTTCTCGCATTGACGGCGCCGGGACTGGCCTGTGGTCCTGATCTGGCTCGCCTCGCGCGAAACGAATCGGCTGCGCCTGTTGCCAGGGGAATTGCTATAGAAGTTTTAACAATGATCGGGTCGCCCGAAGCGCCGACGCTTCGAAAGCTCAAGCCCGCCGATGACCTGATGGCCGCGCGCATCCAGTCAGCGGAGAACATCGCGAAATTCATCGCAAAGAACTAGCAAAAGGGGACACCATGAACGCTTTTCAATTGCTTCTGCTCGGGCTCTTTCTCGGCTGCGGATCCGTTATGGCACAGCCGCTTACCTGGGGGCGCGATGAGGGAAAGATGGACTGGAATGACGCCATGGGGCTCTGTCAGTCGAAGGGAATGCGTCTGCCCACGAGCGATGAGCTGGTCAACGCTCACGCCACAGGCGCGAACAAAGCATGGGAGTCCTGCAAGGATTGTGATTACTGGTCCTCTACTTCGGAGGGAAAGTTCTTTGTCGACTACGTGGTTATGGCGGGCGGCTCCCCGTTCTCTGTTCGCCGCGAAGCGCCCTATATTCACGCGCGCTGCGTCAAGCAGCCTGGAATGATTTCCGCGAAGCCGGATTTTAACGGGACGTATACTACCGACCTCGGTCCCCTCTCGCTGACTCAGAAAGGAAACAATGTTACGGGGGAATTTGAGTGGACTGGCGCGGATTTCCGTGAATGGACGGGAAGCGGAACGTTAGTCGGCATAATTCGCGATGGAGTGCTTCAGTTTTCTTACAAAATTACGGGCTCTGATGATACCCAGAAGGGCCAGTTCAGTCTTTCTGCTGATGGGGCTTCTTTGACGGGCGTTGTATTCTGGATTGAAACCAGCGATGATATGGAAGGCCGGCAGGAGCTGAAGAAGGGTCCATGGAACGGCACAAAGAATTAGGAATCCGCAAAATGACGAAGCGTTTCAATTCACCCTCGTGAGCGTGACTTCATACGCCGGTTCTGCGCCAAACTGGCGCGTAAGGTGCAGCATGTTACCTTCAAGCCGGTAAGATGACTCCGCACGCACGAAAATCGGCGGCCGCGGCATTGTGCGAAACGCACGGTGATCGGGACAGTCATGCATTTCGAGGGAGCCGGACTCAGCAGAAAGAGGCGTCACTACAATCGTGGACGCAGTTGCCTTCCAATGGCCCGCGATCCAGCCTGTGAAGGAACATCCCGCGTCCGGACCCGCAGCATCGCTGCGCAGAGTGTACCGAGTCAAAACGCGCCAGCCGTGCGGATTGCCGGGCAGCCCGAACGACTGCACCTGCTCGTAGCGGCTTACGGCAGCTGCCATGGACGGCGGGGCATCGTGAGTGACCCACGCAGCCCCGGCCATCAAAGCCGCCGGTTCTTCATCGCGGCGCATGCAGGAAAAACAAAGCAACAGAATGCAAAGGCACCCAGCCATATGCGCGGGCCTAAGGCGCCCTGGTCGGGTCGCGCGAAGTCTTTCTCCGCTGCTGAACGGGCATGCCTTCATTCCGTCTTCCTTCTCTGGCACTAGGGGATAATTTTCAGATTTTGTTTTCTGGTAATAAATGCGAAAGCATTTTCCGAAAGGGACTTTCCGTTGATCGTTGCAGACCAGGCTCCATGTCCTGCGCCAACGAGAGGGTTGAATTCATAAGATGCGCCTGTGGAAATGTATGCATCCCGGAGCGCTTCAGCCTCAGTGAATGGAACGACCGTGTCT
>CAZUJO010000461.1:0-3205 GCA_964619995.1 uncultured Leptospiraceae bacterium | reverse complement strand
ATCAGAGAGTAGGTTCCGTTGTTCACTCTCGCATAGACTTCACCCATTCCGGAATCGGTATGCTGCGGATTGAAACGGATCACGTGTGCCTTTCCACCCGGAAGCGTTAAAACGTCCGGCGTAGCTGCGCCTGTCTGCTTGAGCGCATCGGTTGAGATCTGGAGAGGCGGGATGGTATCGGAGCTTGCAACTGCGGCCGGCTTTTCGAGCTGGGCTGCTGCAGACCATGCACCCGGCTTGCCGGCTGCGTCTACGCTGCGGTATCTCCAGAAATATTTTGGCTCTGTCGGCTCGAGGCTGAATTTTACTTCATTCGTTGCCGTCTTCAGATTCTGGACGACTTTGCTGAAGTCTTGAGCCGGGGATACTTCCACTTCATAGCTCTTTGCTTTTGCGTCCTGGGACCAGGTAAGTTTGTACTGCAGTGCTTCTGCGGACAGACCGCTTACGGCTGCGGCCAGAAAAATCGCGATAAATTTGCGCATAGGTTCCTCGGAATACCGTTTTGGGGAAGTTTTGCCGGCCAAAGTTTGTCGTCAACTCAGGATTGAAATCAGAGTGGGTTTTTGATTCTGCTTCGGGACGCTCCGCACAACCGCGACTGCGGCGGCGGATTATGTCACATAACCGCCCGGGCGGCTCAGATACGGATGCCGCCCGTTCCCCGATTTTTTATGATTTTTGAATAGAGTTTAGCAGAGGGCCGCGGGATTCTCTTCATCGTAGCAAAGTCGACTTCCACGAGACCAAAGCGAGCTGTGTAGCCTTCCGCCCATTCAAAGTTATCCATGAAGCTCCAGTGGTAGTAGCCTTCCACGCGGACCCCCTCCTGCATGGCGGATTCCATGGCCGCAATGTGATCCAGGAGGAAGCGCGGACGCTGCGCATCGGTTCGATCTGCAATCCCGTTCTCCGTAATGCGGACGGGCAACCCGTATCGGTCATGCACGCGCAAGAGCGTCCTGCGCAGTCCCTCCGGGTAGATTTCCCAGTTCAGGTCATTGCGGGGCGTGCCTTCCTTTACTTCGATTCGTGTGAACGCCTGGTGCGGCCGCAGGAGATCAAAATGAATGATGTCGCGCGAGTAGTAGTTCAGCCCGAAAAACTCCCATGCTTTGCCGTCATGCACGCGTTCCCCTTTGCCGAGTCCGCCGAGCAGCTGTCCGGATTGGATTGTATCGCAGAACGTCAGATTGAAGAACTCATCGACCGTGGATGCGGAACGTTGATCCAGCGGGCTTTTTTCGTCTGCCGGATCGCTCACGCGCATGTGTTTTGCGATGGAGACTGCAGGTTTCTTCCATCCTTGCCTGGCATGCGTTTCGTGAATCAGATCGTAGAGCTGAAAGTGGGTGAGGGCGAGGCTTCGCTGGACAGAAAGCGACCGAAAGTATCCGAGCACGCCGCCTTCGCCCGGCGGCCAGCGTCCGTCCATGTATGCGATGACTGAGTATACAACCGGCTCGTTGATCGTGATGTACTCGTTCACGAGATCGCCCGTGTTTTCGATGATCCATCGTGCGAAGCGCATGTAATCTGCTATGTTTTCTTCGCGAGTCCACCCGCCCTTCTTCAACCACCATGCCGGCACGGCGAAATGCATCAGTGTGAGGAGCGGGCGGATTTTCTTTTTTTTGAGGTATTGCAGCATGCCGCGAAAGTGCTCGAGAGCTGCGTGGTCGAACTTGCCCGGTTCCGGCTCAAATCGAGACCAGTCCGCGCCAAGGCGGTATGCGTTGTGATCCATCTTCTTCATAAGATCGAAATCTGATTTGTAGAGATTCCAGTGATCGCAACCGGTTACAGAGGAGGACCCGTCCAGAATGCGGCCCTTCTGCTGACAGAATTCAAACCAGTCCGACGCGCGGTCTCCTCCGTCGATTTGTGTGGGCGCCGTCGCCGTGCCCCAGAGGAAGTCAGAAGGGATTTTGAATTTTTTCATTGTGAACCGCGAAGGTTTTCAAAACGTAGGGTGAGCCGATGAGTCAATCAATAATGCGCGGCATTCTGGCCGTTCTGTTGTTTCTTTTTGCGCTTCCGATCTTTACGGAGGATGCCCCTGACGAGGCTTCTTGCCGGTCTCTCTATAAGAAGCGCATAGAAGAGCTCTCCGGGGCGAATGATCTCGCCTCTTTCGGCATTGCTGACCGGAAAAAAGAGCTGCTCAGCGAATCGACGGTAGCCCGCGCCGTCCGGCAGTGTGTTTCCAGTTATTCCGCTGCCCGCGTCGCCTGCGAGCTTGAGGGCAACTGCGGAGAACCATCCAAACCGGATCAACCTGAACCTGCGAAGCCCGACCAGCCGGAGGAACCGACGAAGCCAGAGCCGCCTTCACCGCCGGCCACGGCCGACGGCTGCATGAAGGCTTACAACCATATGCTCTCTGTTTACGCAACGGACGAATTCAAGAAAAAGCCGGGCAATGATCGCCTGCTGCAAAGCTGGAATTCCGAAGTCTCCCGCAAGTCATTTCAGGCGCGATGCCTTCGCGTCTTTCATAAGTCGGACGTGGACTGCATTGTGTCTTCCGCTGACCCGGACTACGTGCGGGCCTGCCTTTTGCTGATTCCCGAATAAGAATGTATATGATCGTGCTCGTCTCAGACGTGCGCGCAGCAGACGTTAGACGGCATCAATCGTTGCGGCCGGCAGAATCCACCAGCCGGAAGACGCTCCAACGGCGCGCAGCTTTTCATTTCCGCGGTCGACGAGCAGCGTGTTTCTCGCAGACTTCAGCATGGCAAGATCCGTAAAGGAATCACCGGCCGCAAAATCGATCTGCCGGGAAGTGATTCCGCGCAGCGCCTCGACTTTTCCGGAGTCAAAGGTCATTGGTTCGACGATGCGCGGCAGAAGCATTCCGTCTTGAATTTCCAGTCTCATGCCGCGCACATTCTCTTCAGGGATTCCAAAGGCCTTGTTTGCCGCATAACGGATTGTGCACTCGGGAGACGCTGTGATCACACGGACTTCCCAGCCTGATTTCAGCATGCGCTCAATGATCTCTTGAAACGGCCTGCGAACACGAATGCTTGCATCGACGGTGCGTTCTCCCAGTCGAATCGGCGCAATGTCAGGCAGCTGATTCTCCTCGAATACATGGCGCGCTATTTTTGTGAGTTCTTCTTCGCTCGTGCCCGCGAAAATTACGCGAGTCCAGCGGTACGCAGCCTCAAGCCCGGCGGAAGCTGCGATTGCATCATAA
>CAZUJO010000460.1:0-3210 GCA_964619995.1 uncultured Leptospiraceae bacterium | reverse complement strand
GCACAAAGTCATGCCCGGAACCGAGAAGGCCAGTCAGCATATCGAAGAGATAGCGGGCGTTTCCGTTTCCGGCGTAGGCCAGGGGTCGGGCATCGACTCCAATTTTCATCGGGAGACATTTTCATGGGTAGCCGACCGCGCAAGGCATTTGAGAACCGGGAATTTCTGCTTTCTCCGGCCGCGCGGAAGATTCGGATTCTCACCGAGATCACGTACGCGGAGCATCGTTTTGCAGAGCAGGGTGTAACCGATACGGTCGTCTTTTTCGGCTCGGCCCGCGTGCCTTCGCCGGAGGAAAACAAGGGCGGCAGGCTGGCTCCTTACAGCGTCTATTATGACCGTGCGCGCGAACTGTCACGGGACATCACCTCCTGGTCGATGTCGCATGCGGCGCCAAAGAACCGCAATTTCGTCGTCTGCACGGGCGGCGGTCCGGGCATTATGGAAGCTGCAAACCGCGGCGCGCTCGATGCCGGCGGGAAGAGCATCGGCCTGAACATTGAGCTTCCCCAGGAGCAGTTTCCGAATCCATACATTACCGATGAATTGAACTTTGACTTTCACTATTTCTTTACGCGCAAGTTCTGGTTCCTGTACTATGCCCGGGCTCTGGTTGTGTTCCCGGGAGGATTCGGAACCTTTGACGAGCTGTTCGAAACTCTGACCCTGCAGCAAATGAAGAGCATCCGAAATTCGATTCCTGTGTTTCTCTATGGGAAGGATTTCTGGAAGCGGGTCGTGGACTTTCATTTCCTGGCGGAGATCGGAATGATTGCAGAAGGAGATCTTGAGTTATTTCGTATGGTCGATTCTGTTGATGAAGCGATGAAATACATGGTTCCTGCGCTTGAGGCTTCGCTCCGCGAGAGTCCGGAGTAATTCATGGCAGACCGCTACGCCTTTCTGGATCTCCTGAAGGAACAGGAGGCGCTGGCCCGGGGAGCAAACCTCGGCGATAAAGTGCATCACGCCATTTACAAGGCGATCAAGACGAATTCGAGCGTTGAGGCCGTGCGGCACAACACGCTCTACAACGTCGGCGTAAACGTCCCGGAAGTGCTGCATCTGACAAAGAAAGACCTGGTCACGGTGCTTTCGCGGCTCGTCTCCGAGCGGCTCATCACCCAGATTTTCATATTCATCTTTGAGCCGGGCTCCCCGAAGCCCACGTTCCGGCCCAGCTTCATCTCCATTCCTCCGGAAGAAAAGCAGTCCACAGGACAGCTGTATCAGGAAACCATCCAGCAGTCGGTCCGCGCGATTGAATCGTACATCGAGTCACTGCCGCCCGTCAACGCGGACATGATCTGGAGCGACCTGGAAACAGATCTCACGATGGAAGAGACGCCGCAGCCTGCCGATGTTCCGTCATCCATCCTCGATATCTTCTCCGGCGTGCATGCGGCCAGCTTTGATGTGGTGCCCGCCCCGGAGATGATTCAGACGACGTTAGCCGACCTTCAGGAGCAGCTCAGCAAGAAAGGAAAGCTGCTGCATGTTCTCGACTACGGATTCATGCCGCTGAGAGACAGAGAGGTTCTCGACCGCGTTGAGTCAGCAGGAGACTTCTTGCTTTCCAAAGTCATCCCGAAATACAAATCCAGGGGCAGCCTGAAGTCGGAGCTCGAGCAGATCCAGCTTGAAGAAGCGGCATACTATCTAAACGAAAACGTCCCACGCACAGCCGAGTTCCTGGCGCGCCGCGCATCGGCCATTAAAAAGACCATCCTGAGCGATCCGGGGCGGAAGGGCGGCGTTCGCTATCCAGGGGCATTGTGTGCGGAGACGCTTCTTCTCGCTGAGCCATTTTCGCGCCAGAAATATGCGGATCAATGGAAGGCGGAAGTCAACTCTCAGCACAACTCCTTCAAGGACCGTCTTCGCAAAGAATCCAATCAATGGGATGAACTGATCATTTTCCTTGAGGAGAAGGACGCGCTCGCATTCCCGAAGGAAGTATGGAAGCGCATCACGGAGGATCGTGATATTCTGCATCATACATGGGAAAAGCAGGGAGCCACTCTGCACGTATTCGTAAGAAAAGATCCGGAAGTGTTCCGCGTATTCGTGGAAGGAATGGTAGCGCTGCCCGTCAGCGAGCACTGGAAGATCCTTGCGATGAAGTCTCTCCTCGACCGGTACGAAGGGCATGTCAGCCAGCTCTTTCATGATGAAGCTTTTGTCCGGAGCTACGGGAAACTCCTGCGCATCGCTTACATTGACTATATTCCATGGTATTTCAGAATCTTCATCTGGCTTGGACTGAACTGGTTCCAGGACCGTTCCTTTCAGATTGCGAAAAACGCGATTTCCATTGAACAGAAATACCTCGCAGGCGCGAATCAACAGAAGGCCGGCGAACTGGCCCAGGCGCGCGAAACGGAGAAGCGCCAGATGATGGCGCGCATACAGGAGATGTCCGTCACCAATCAAATTGTCGAAGCGCTGGATCGATTCTATCATACAGAGCTATGGATCCCGACGGTTGCCGATGTGCAGGCAGCGATCAAAGATCTCGATCCTGCATCCTTTCGCGAAGCATTGAATCGCGACCGCTTTCAGATTGTGCGCGACGGCAAAGACAAACCGGACTACGACATCCTCGTATACCCCATGAATCATGAATGGCGCGTGCGCGCAGCGCGCCTTCGCCGAGCGCTGGATCGGATTATGGCGCGTTATCCCGAAGCGATGCAGTCGGACGAAGCGCAGTCCATGCACGATCGCATCCGGCGACTGACGAAGTTCTTGAGCCGCAAGGAGCATGAGATTCCGGCCCTGGACCGCGAAGACCCGTACCGGAAATTCGAGAAGGCCCTGAAGTCGCATGAACAGAAGGCTGCGAAGAGCCCCGCGGCCGAGGAACTCGAAGTCTAAAAAAGTGGTTGGACAAATCCGGGCGGGTTCGAACCTTCAAGAAGAGGGCCTGGATTGAGCACAAAACCGGAAGACCTGGAGAAGCAGCTCAAAGAGCTCCGCGCCGAGCTCGGCGCTTTCGAGCAATCGCCCTATCTGCGCCATTCGATCAAGAACCTGGTCTACGAAGTGGTCCTCGACCGTCTCGAGGTCGAGAGACTTGAGCTCGGCAAGCGGATCAATGAGAAGCACGGGACCATGTACGAAGTCAAAGAGCAGGCGAAGCGCATGGCAGTGCTGCTCGGACTTGATCCGGACAGCATCCGTCTGCTCGTCACCGAGGCAGTGCAGAAC
>CAZUJO010000459.1:0-3239 GCA_964619995.1 uncultured Leptospiraceae bacterium | reverse complement strand
TCGTGCACGAGCTTCGCCGCTTCCACGCCTTCTGCAACGGCCTTCATCCCGCCGAGAATTTCTTTCAGCGTCTTGCCCTGCGCCAGGTTTTCGCCCACGAAGTGGTTGCGGCTCATCTTTGAGGAACACGTAGTAATCAGATCGCCCATGCCTGCAAGACCGTAGAAGGCGTCTGCCTTTGCGCCAAAGTGCGTGCCGAACCGGATGATTTCCACCATGCCGCGGACCATCAGCGCCGACTTCGTATTGTCGCCGAGATCCAGGCCGTCTACGATTCCGGCGGCGATTGCGATCACATTTTTGAGAGTGCCGCCGATTTCAGAGGCAGCCATGTCTGTGTTCGTATAGACGCGAAAGTAAGGAGTACTGAAGAATTTCTGGGCAGCCTTAGCAATGTCTTCATTGGGAGAAGCAATGACCGTGGTGGCCGGTTTTCGGGCCGCGATTTCGCGCGCAATGTTTGGCCCGGAAAGAACGCAGACCCGGTTCTTGAGTTCCGGCGGCAGGTTCTCAATCAGAACTTCGGATGGTCTGCGGTGGTCTGCCGGGTTCAGTCCCTTCGTTGCCGAAACAATGATGACATCGCGCGGGAGAAACGGATGCGCCTTCGAAACAGTCGCCGCATAAAATTGAGACGCAACCACAAATAGAACGAGCGCTGCTCCCTCCGAAGCCTGCTTCAGGTCGGTGGTCGATGTGATTTTTTCTGAGAGTTTGACTCCGGGAAAGAGGGCTTTGTTCTCATGCTCTTCATTGATCGTTTTCGCAATTTCCGGGTCATGTGACCACATCACGACGTCGTGACCGTTTTCTGCCAGAATCCCGGCCAGAGTTGTTCCCCAGGCGCCCACACATAACACAGTTGTTTTCATAGGAACGAACTCTCGACCCCTCACCGGACTCAGTCAAGAAGTAAGAAAAAAAGGTAGATTCTTTTTGCGAAATCCGGTAAGCTCAAACCATGCAGACGGACCGGGAAAAAGCGGCAGGCATTGTGCGAGCCGTGCGTTCGTTTGAACGTCGGCTGCGCCGACGGCATGCGTTTCTTGCGCATCAGGATGCGATTGGACTTTTTCTGTTTCTTACTGCAGCCGCTGGATTCGTCGCATCAGCGTTTGCGTTATGGCAGGGAATCCCATTGTGGATCACCGTACCGGCCGCTGCCTTATTTGCTTCTATTCTGCATGAAATTGAACATGATCTGATTCACGATCTCTATTATAGAAAGAACCGCTTTCTGCAGAATCTCATGTTTGCCGTGATCTGGCTTCTGAGACCCAACACCATCTCTCCCTGGAAGCGCAAAGGAATCCATCTCCTGCATCACAGGACTTCGGGAAGTGAAGGGGACATCGAAGAGCGCCTGATCACGAATGGAATGCCCTACGGGATTAAGAGATTTCTCTGCATGCTGGACGGGTTCCTCAACATGATCCTGCGCCGGCGCGAAGTGATGGAGATTCCCGGGATGCGCGCATTCAATATCCGTCTCGCGAGTCTGCCGATGGTTCCCCTGTTCTACGGAACCCTGGCCGCAGAGTGCGCCTTCGTTGCCGCCGGGTATCACGGGCCGTTTCGCGTGACCGGTGATTTCCTGTTTTTTGCCTGGATTCTGCCGAATCTCATCCGTCAGGCCTGTCTCGTATTTCTCTCATCCAGCATGCATTATTTTGGAGACGTGAACAGCGTCTACCGTCAGACGCAGGTTCTCAACGCCTGGTATTTCTGGCCGCTTCAGTTGTTCGCGTTCAACTTTGGCGCCACGCACGGTATTCATCACTTTGTGGTGAATCAGCCTTTTTATCTTCGTGAGTGGATTCGTCCTCAGGCGCATGCTGCTTTCCGGCGCGCCGGAATCCGCTTCAACGATCTCGGCACGTTCCGCCGCGCGAACCGTTATGCGGCTTAATCCGCTCCAGATTCCTGAGCTGCATCCTTGAATTGCTTGCGGGATGCTGCTTGCCTGCTCTCCTGTGCCCATGAATGAAAACCCGTATCAGGCGCCGGCGCCCGCGTTCACAGATTTGCCGGGTACATCCTCGACGATCGTGAGAGAATTGTTTACGTTCAGGGGAAGGGCAACCCGTTTACGCTACTGGCTCACCCATCTGGGATCTCTTGCGATGCTTCTTGCGTGCCTTTCCCTTTCTGCGGCCGTTGAAAAGTTTGCGCACCTGCACTGGGGGTACTACATGCTTCTTCCGGCTTTCATTCTCCACTTCTGGCTCAGCATCTGCGTCGTCGTTCGGCGATTTCACGACCGCAACAAGAGCGGAGCCTGGGCTTTTATTCTCCTGTTCCCTTATATCGGAGGAATGTGGGTCTTCATCGACTGCGGAATTCTCGAGGGAACCCCGGGGCCCAATCAGTACGGTCCAGACCCTTTGCGAAAAACCATGTTATGATAGTCCGCGCTAGTGCGGCGCTCCTGAGAACTCCGTTGCCATGTTGTCGTCGGTGACCATACGTCCGTTTCGGCTGTCCTCAGCCATGCGCGCTCTGCTGCGAAACGCTTCTCGTTCGTAAATGCGATTTTTCGTGTCGATTTCGCCGGGAAGCGACGCCAGCCACGCGCGAACGTCATTTCGTCCGGGACCCAATACGCGCTCCCCGTCGATCTGATACTGATCGAGAACCTTCAGCCAGCGTTCCGGGTCCATCTTCAAAGGCTCCATGCTGCAAACAGCAGCATTCAGGATCATTCCGCAGTCCGTAAAGATCGAGAGAGCCGTATGCATGGCATCTTCCGAGTCGGTCGTATTGAAAAGGAAGATGCCCCCGGGGCGCAGATGCGAACGCACCAGCGTCATGTACTCGCGCGAAAGCAGATTGCTTGTATAGCTGCGAAAATGATAGGTCGTGTTCATTACAACTGCGTCAAATTGTTCCGATGGATTGCGGATGAGCCACCGCCTTCCGTCGTCGAAGATGAGCTTGAGTTTTGGATTCGTAAGAAGATGCCGCATCTTCGGATGATCTTCGATCACCTCTCTGTACCGCGGATTGATTTCGACCGCGGTTACAGAAACCGCTTCGGGATGCGACGCGAGAATGTTTGTCCACGCTCCGCCTGAAACGCCGACCACGAGAATCTTCTCTGGACGTGGATGAAACAGGGAAACCGAGTACGGCCGCAAGAGCCAGCTGCCCATGTTCAGGCTGCAGTCGAGAAACCCGTCATACATTCCCCCGCCATGGATCGAACCGTCCGGGCCGATCGCGATCACGCCGCTCTTGCT
>CAZUJO010000458.1:0-3241 GCA_964619995.1 uncultured Leptospiraceae bacterium | reverse complement strand
CAACACAACTCTGTCGATCGTTCTTCTGAAATCGCGCAACTCTGCGGCGGTGCAGAACGAAAAAAAGGTCAGTGAGCGCGCCATTGAAACGCTGCTGGAACCGGCGCCGGAAGACACAGATCTTGCCGATCTTCGTCAGGAGATCGCCGAGCTGCGCAAGCAGAAGGTAATGCTTTCGAATTTTCTGGCTTTGAATTCGGACGATCTGGATGCGGCGAACCGCGAAATTGAGGTGGAACGCTCCAAGTCAGAGGGTCTCCTTCTGAACGTTCTGCCCGAGATGATTGCGCGCCGGCTGAAATCGGGCGAAAAGACAATTGCCGATCAGTTTGATCATGTGAGCATCCTGTTTGCCGATCTCGTAGGCTTTACAGATCTTTCTTCCAGACGTTCGGCGAAAGAAATCGTTTCGATTTTGAACCGGCTGTTTGTGAACTTCGACGCGCTTGCCGTAAAATACGGAGCTGAAAAAATCAAAACAATCGGCGACGCATATATGGCTGTGACGGGTCTTCCGCAACCGGACGCCGCGCATGCAGTCCGCGCGGTGAAGCTCGGGCGTGCCATGCTTCGCGTGATGCAGCTGTACAATGAAAAGTACGGGACGAATCTCAACCTGCGGGTCGGCGTGAATTCCGGAAGCGTGATTGCGGGCGTGATTGGAAGCCATAAGTTCAGCTATGATCTCTGGGGAGACACTGTGAACATTGCAAGCCGCATGGAATCGCACGGCGAGCCGGGGCGCGTGCATGTTTCGAGCGCCACCTATGAACTTGTGAAGCACCAGTTCCCGTTTGAGAGCCGCGGCGAAATCCAGGTAAAAGGGAAAGGCAGCATGGCGACGTATTTTCTCGCGGCAGCGGACGCAGCGCGCCGTTCCAACGGCGGCTAACGGCAGCACATGGAGTGAAAATTCGGAATCCGAACGCAGAATCAGCCGAAGAGGCGGATTCTGTCTTCGATCTTCTGGCGGATATCTCGTTTCGCGGACTGGTCGACCACGCGGATTGCGTTTTTGAAAGCGGTTGCATTGGAACTTCCATGACCGATCACGCAGATCCCTTCCACGCCCAGAAGGGGCGCACCGCCGTATTCTGTGTAGTCCATGCGGCGCTTCACTTCTGAAAGCACCGGCTTTAAGAGATAGGCGCCGGTTTTCGCAAGGCTCGACCCGGCAATGCCCTGCAGCAGAATTGTGAAGATGGAAGTCGCAAGCCCTTCGGTGGCTTTCAGGACGATGTTGCCCACAAAGCCGTCGCATACGACGACGTCTGCGGTCCGCCCGCCTCCGTAGAGATCGCGCCCTTCGACGTTGCCCATGAAGTTGCAGGGAAGGTGACGCAGTCTTTCCCAGACTTCGGTTGAGACAGCGTTTCCTTTTCCTTCCTCTTCGCCGTTCGAAAGAACAGCGACGCGCGGATTCACAACTCCGAGAATTTCGCGCGAATAGATTTCGCCCATGATTGCAAACTGCACGAGCCATCCCGGTTTGCAGTCTACGTTCGCTCCCGAATCAATCAGCACCGTTGTGCCTCCGTCTTCCCGCGGCAGGGGCGATGCGATCGACGGACGCTCAACGCCCTTGATGCGTCCCATTTCGAGCAGTGCTGCTGCCATAGTCGCGCCTGTATTTCCGGGACTGAAAAAGCCTACGGCCTTCTTCTCTTTTACAAGGCGTGCAGAAACGACGACAGACGAATCGGGCTTGGACCTGACCGCGCGCGCAGGGCTGTCTTCCATCGTGATGATTTCTTTTGCGGGAATGATCTGTATGTGCGAAGCATCGATGGCGAAACGCTTCACAAGTTTTTCAAGCGGCTCTGGATCTCCAACGAGCATTACATGCGAACCGTATTCGCGAATGGCCTGCTGGGCGCCGTGGACGGCCGGTTCCGGTCCGTGATCTCCGCTCATTGTGTCGACTGCTACCCAGGAACTCATGCGTCCCGTGTAACAGAAAAGGTGCGGCCGTCGAGAATTTAACTGAGGCTGAAAAACGCGGTCGAAAAGCGAAGCGGCGGGGAAATACTTACGGGACTATACGATCTTAGAGTTGAGAGGATTCAATGAGCGACGAATCAGAAGGCCTCAGGCCTTCTGAACGCCTTTCGGTGCGAGCACAACGCGGTTCTTGTAGAATCCGCAGGATGGGCAGACGCGGTGCGGCATAATGAAAGAGCCGCAGCTTTTGCATGCAACCAGGTTGGGCTTACCAATGGCGTGGTGCGCCCTGCGCTGGCGTTTTTTCTGGAGAGATGTTTTGCGCTTTGGTAATGCCATGGGAGAACCACGGTGCCGGAAAGGCCTCCTGTGGCAACCTTTTTCACGACCATGCTTGACAATGCCGCCCCTGAGCAAATCCCGATCTGAATGTCCCTTTCACAGCAAATCAAGAATCTCGAGAAAGAGGCCAGAGCCGGCCTCGGTTCCGCAAAAAGTCCGGCCGACCTGGACGCCTGGCATGAGCGATTTCTCAGCAAACGCGGAAGCCTCACGGAAATCCTGAAGGGACTGAAGGATCTGTCGCCCGAAGAGCGCAAGGAAGCCGGAGCCCTGGCCAACCAGGTGCGCGAAGCCCTCGACGCCGAGTTTCTTTCCACCAAGCGGCAGATCGCAGATGCAGAAATCCGAGCCCGCCTTGCGAGCGAAACCTGGGATGCGCTGCGGCCCCGCAGGCCCGTCGGCGGTCACCTCCATCCGCTCACGCAGATCACAGAAGAGCTTGAAGATCTTTTTACGTTCATGGGATTCACGATTCTCGACGGCCCTGAAGTCGAGACGGACGAGAATAACTTTGGCAAGCTGAACTTTTCAGACGATCATCCGGCGCGCGATATGCAGGACACAGTCTGGACTGCGAAAGAGGGAGTCCTCCTTCGCACACACACGAGCTCTGTTCAGGTGCGCGCCATGCAGATATTGAAACCGCCGTTTCGCATTCTGGCTCCGGGCCGGTGTTTCCGTTTCGAAGAAACCGACGCTTCGCATGAAAACACATTCTACCAGGCAGAAGGCATGATGGTGGGAGAGAACCTCTCTGTCGCCAATCTCATCCACGTGATGAAAACATTTCTGTCTTCGTTTTTTGAACGCGACGTGACCGTGCGTCTTCGTCCGGGCTATTTCCCGTTTGTCGAGCCAGGCTTCGAGCTCGACATTCAGTGCCTGGTCTGCGGCGGGCCAGGCTGTCCCGTGTGCAAACACAGCGGATGGGTTGAACTCCTTCCGTGCGGCATGGTTC
>CAZUJO010000457.1:0-3253 GCA_964619995.1 uncultured Leptospiraceae bacterium | reverse complement strand
AAGACCTTCAGGGAATGAAGAAACAGAGGGAGAAGATTATGTCCCGTGCCGGAACGGTCAACGCGACGAACTTCCCGTCATTTCGCCTTGACCCCTGAAGGGTTTCGGTACGATTGGCTCTGGCAATGATTATTCTCGAGAATCAAAAGACTCCGGTTACAAAAGATCCGGAAATTGTAAAAAATTGGGTCCTGATCGACGCAAAAGACCAGATTCTGGGCCGTGTTGCATCCAAAGCAGCGCACAGACTGCGTGGAAAGCACCGCGTTGATTTCACAGAAAACCAGGACATCGGCGACTTCGTCATCATCATCAATGCAAAGCACATCAGAACTTCCGGCAAGAAGATGGAAGATAAGATGTATCGCCACCACTCGCGTCACCCGGGCGGTCTGCGCGAATTCAATCTGAAGACGATCCTCGAAAGGCATCCGACCATGGCCGTAGAAAAGGCCGTAAAGAGAATGATTCCGTCGGGTCCGCTCGGACGCAAAATCTTCCGCAATCTCAAAGTATATCCGGGCGCAGAGCATCCGCACAAGCCCCAGAAACCGGTTCAGATCTAATACAGGATAAGTCATGGCCCCGAAAGCAGCAAAAATCATCGTTGGTAGAAGAAAAACGGCCGTTGCGCGCGCAAAGCTGACGACCGGTACTGGAAAGTTCACTGTAAACGGAAAGGACCTCAAAGAGTTCTTCCCGGTTGCTCGCCTGCAGAAGACGGCAACACAACCCCTTACGCTCACGGGTCTTGATTCCAAGTATGACGTGTCCGCAAACGTCGTAGGCGGCGGAATCACCGGACAGGCTGGCGCAGTCCGCCTGAGTCTGGCCCGCGCGTTGCAGACCGTGAACCCGGCGCTGCACACTGACCTCAAAAAAGCTGGATTCCTCACTCGCGACCCGCGGATGGTGGAACGCAAGAAATACGGTAAGCGGAAAGCTCGCCGCGGAACGCAGTTCTCCAAGCGCTGATCCAGCGTTTGCTTCGAAGAAAAGCCCGGTCACCCCGGGCTTTTTTTTGCCCTCGCGCTCGTTCGATTGGCGCCAGATTGGCGGTCAGATTCTCTTGCGCGCACTGAGCAGACCGCTTCGATACGTCATGCACCAGAAGAAGACGAAGAAGGTGAAGCTTTCATCCGGCACGATCTCCATGCGGATTCATCGTCCGCCAAAGAAGTTCTCATCCTGCTTCGTCATCGCCAACGGCGCGGGCGCGCCCATGGACAGTGAGTTCATCCGCTGGTTCTGCACAACCCTGGCCGATCGAGGAGTGATGACCGTTTCCTTCAACTTCCCGTACCAGGAGCAGAAGAAAAAAGTCCCCGATCGAAATGCTGTTCTCGAAAGCGCCTACGAGGCCGTGACGCAGGCTGCGCTGAAGGAAAGCGGCCTCGAGGCTTCAAAGTTGATCCTCGGCGGAAAATCCATGGGAGGCAGAATTGCCACACAGATTGCTGAGAGAACTCAGCACGGCGGTCTGATCTTGCTCGGTTATCCCCTGAATCCACCCGGGAAGCCGGACGTTATGCGCGATGAGCATCTTTACGGAATCAAAACGCGCGCGCTCTTTTTGTCCGGTGACCGCGATCCTCTCTGCAACATCGCGGCCATGCGCCGGGTCGTGCGAAAGATGCAGGACGCGAGGCTTTACGAAATTCAGGGCGGAGATCACTCGTTTAAGGTGCCGAAATCATCCGGAAAGGACCCCCTGGAAGTGCGCGAAGAGTGCGTCCGGGAGATACTGTCGTTTATTTCCGGGCAGGCCGGAAAAAAGAAGAAGAGGAGCCCTCGATGAAATGGTTGAAGTTACTGGCCGTCTGTGTTCTCTGCGTGAGCATCGTTACGGCGCTGGTTTTGCTTCTTCAGAAGTTTGCCGGCTAACGTTCACAGGCTTTAAGAAGCGGCCGCGCATCCGCATGGCCGGCATCTCAAGAAAGCGGAAAGAAAGCAGAGAGAACGCCGCCGTGGAAATAAATGCGTACGCGAAGGCCTTGAAGAATTTTGCGTACGTAATCTGTGCACCGGGCGTCAGCCCGTATGCAATGAAACTGATTCCAAATCCACCGGCCAGGAGATTCCAGAGATACATGGAGTAACTGAGCCGTGCCGTCGCGGTCACGAGGCGCGGAACCCGCTGCACGTCGGACCGGCAGGCAGCAAACACAATCGCGGCAAACGAGAGATTCACCCAGTTATTCATGAAAATCGCAGTCCATTCCGGACGAATCGAGGGACCGGTTTCGAGCGCAAACAGAGCGGACACCGCGCCAGCCCCCAGAATCGCGCGACGACTCCACTTCGAGAGAGCCCGAACGGGCATTGATGCAACCGCGACCCCTGCCATCAAATCGTCGAAACGCGTCCAGGGCCGGTGGTAGCTGTAATCCAGATAATCTACAAACGAATAGTTTTTGAAAGCCGCGAAACGAAATGCGAGCGGCAGCAGGTAGAGGAGCGCGACGATCATCCAGCGGCGGCGTCCGTTTTCGCGAAACACAAACGGAACGATCAGCGGGAACAGGATGTAGAACTGCTCTTCCGTGGAGAGTGACCACGTGTGAACATGCACCCAGCGGACGATGTTCGATATGAATAGAAAATCAACGGGCCAGAGGGCAAAACTCACGCCGGCTTTCTCAAGAGCCGCACGATTCAACAACAGGGGAATCAGACTGAGAATCAGGAAGCCGTAGTAGGCCGGCACAATGCGGAACACACGCTTGATGTAAAAGTTGCGCAGCGAGATCGATGAAGTTGCCTGCAGCTCGCGAATCAAAATCGAAGCAATCAGGTATCCGCTCAGAACAAAGAACAGGGTGACGCCGGCATTCGAGCTCGTCAGGACATCGGCCGCAAAGCGGGGCACAGGCGGAGCAATCGGACCGACGGCAACCCAGAAGTGGTAGAGGATCAGCATCAAGATGGCAACCGCCCTGACGGCGTCGAGCGCCGGCAGTTCTCCGGCGCGGGGTTCTGTCAGCGTCTCCCAGAGGGATTTCTTTGCCCTTTCTGCCATTTCTCCTTGGTGAGCCCTCACCTGGGAGGGTCAACTCTTTCCGAATGCAGCGAGAAAAAAGGAGTCAAAATGAGAATTTTTGACCGGTTTTTTTGTTCAGGGATTTTGAAAACCAGCCGATAATCATAATGTTTCCTTGTGCCTGCACGGAGGTGGGTATGCAAATCGACTCAGCAACGACTATGGCCTTTGAGGCAATCAATCGTTCCATGCGGCTCCTGAACGATCTCAATC
>CAZUJO010000456.1:0-3253 GCA_964619995.1 uncultured Leptospiraceae bacterium | reverse complement strand
GTCTACAGGCGCCGGAAAGGCTGAGATCCGCGGAAAATTTTTCAGGGCGGAAACCTGAGTTTGGCTTGACTTGTGCGGCGCACTAAAAAAAGTGGTGCAACGCAAAAAGCGATAGGAGTCGAAGATGAACAACGCTGAAAACACTGCAATTGGCCTCGTGAACGCTGGAATTGGCGCAATCAAGGCTGGCGAAGAAACCCTGAACCAGGCAGTAGCCCAGATTCAGAAAAACTTCCAGGACGCAGTTGCAAACGCTGAGAAAACTTTCGAAGATTTCAAAGCAAAAGGAGCAGCTGACTTCTCCGATCCGGCGATGAAAACGCGCGAATTCGTTGCGACAGCAGTTCGCACCGTAGCCGGCGAAAAATAATCGCTGATCCAGGCGGCCGGGCTCAGGCCCGGCCCCCGATTTTTTTCCTGGCTAAACGGGAGCCGTTCGCTTTCCTGAACCCGTGAACAGAGACACTCTCAAACGCATCGCTTCCCTGGCTGACTGTTTCGTAGAAATCCGCATCCATTCCAAAAAAGCCCGTACTATCAGCGTGCGAAAAGGCGAACTCACGGAGATGAGCCTGAAGCGCCTTGACGGCGCAGCCATCCGGGTTCTCAAAAACGGCACATTCGGTTTTGCATCGACCTCCGACACAGGCGACGCATCGCTCGAACGCGCTCTTCGCGCGGCTGTGCGAATGTCCGAGGAAATGCAGTCGCAGAGCAAGCGTCCGCTTGCCATCGCGCAGGCCGATCTTGCGCGCGGCGAGTTCGCAACAGAGGGATTCGACGAACTCGAACGCATGGAAATCGACGAGAAGCTCGCCGTCGTGCGAAAGAGCGAAGAGCAGCTCCGGCGAGCGGGGCACATTGCATCCGCGCAGTGCCAGTACGCGGAAATATTTGAAGAAAAAATTATCGTCACAAGCGACGGCGCAGACTGCCTGATCCGCGTTGCGCGCCCGGAGCTTCGCTTCTCTGCATTTGCTGAAACCGGAGGCCGCATGACGTCCGGCTTTGATTCCGTGGGAGCGACCGGAGGCTGGAAGTGTCTGTTTGAACACCGGCCGCTCGATGCCTACATTGAGACCGCGGCAAAAAATGCCGTAGATCTGCTGCGCGCGCCGGAGGCAGAAGGCGGACGGCATACGGTCATCCTTTCCCCTGCCATGGTGGGGCTTCTTTCTCATGAAGCCATCGGACATACGGTCGAAGCAGACTTCGTAAAGAGCGGCAGCGTCGCCCAGGGACGCCTTGGCGAAATGGTGGCATCCGAACTCGTAACGTTATGCGACAGCGGAGCTTCGGAATTCAAGCAGCATGCAGGAGGCACGATTCCGGTCGACGACGAGGGAGTTCTCGCGGGCAGAACGGTCATCATTGACCGGGGCCGGCTTGTGAGCTATCTGCACAACCGCCAGACGGCAGCCGAATTCGGAGTAAAACCCACGGGAAACGCGCGCGCATGGGAATACAGCGACGAACCCCTGATCCGCATGCGAAACACCTACATTGCGCCCGGCCGCTCCCGGCTCGATGAAATGATTTCGGAAATCGACAGCGGTTACTTCATTGATGGTCCGGAAGGCGGACAGGCCGATGCGACCGGCGAGTTCATGTTCGGCGCTTCGCGTGTGCGAAAGATCGAAAAGGGGAAGCTCACGGACACGGTTCAGAAGATTTCCGTTTCCGGAAATGCGTTCGATGTTCTCAGGAGCGTGGACGCAGTGAGTGAAGATTTTCTCTGGGACCTGGGAAGCGGACACTGCGGAAAAGGTCAGCCTGCGAAGGTCGACGCCGGCGGCCCCTACATTCGCTGCAGCCTCCTGCTCGGCGGAGAACAAGGATGAATTCGTCAACCGCCCTGAACCGCGAAACCGTGGAGAGCATTCTCTCGCAGCTGAGCGAAGACGCTTCGCGCACGATCGACTCGATCCGCGGAATTGAATCTGAGGTCTGCGCAGGCTACGAGAAGAAACTCAAGGTAATCTTTGAGGGAAACGAATTCTCTCTGGCCGCTGAAAATGAAGAGCGGATCTACGGCATTCGTGTCATCGACGGGGGACGGCCCGGATTTGTTTCTACGAACCAGCCATCCACTCTCTCGCAGACGGCGCTCGATGCCAGATCCATGGCGCGCCTTGCGCCGGCTTCTGAATTTCAATGCCTGCCCCGCGGAGCCGCGGCACAACCTGTCCTGGCCGTTGACGAAGACCTGGCCCTGGCCGGGCCGAAGGACGCCATCCGCCTTCTATCGCATTTCACCGCATCCGTTCAAAAGGACCCGCGCGTATCCATTGACCGTGCCGAGGTCAGTTTCGCGACGCGAATCATCACCGTGCGAAATTCGCACGGGCTTTCTTCGGCCTATGCGGTCACGTCATGCGACTATTACGTGATGGGAATGGCGCGGCAGGGAGACGAGGTAACGTCATTCGACTACGATGGATCCGTGCTGATGCGCAGAAAAGGCCTCGAAGAGCAGATGACGGCAACAGCCGAAGAGTTTCGCAACTCCGTCATCGGGAGCCTCGGACCGCGCCCTGGTAAATCCTACCGGGGAGCTGTGCTGCTTCATCCGCGCGCGGTGTCCGATCTTTTCGGCGGTCTGGTATCTTTCAATTGCAATGCGCGGATGCATCAGGACGAAAGCAGTCCCTGGCGCGGGCGCATGAATGACCGCGTGGCATCCGAGTATCTCCGTGTGACCGAGACGCCGCTCGACCGGCAGCGCGCGGAAGGTTATGCGCCCTTTGATCGAGAAGGTGTGCCCTGCTCCGAGCATGCGCTGATCGACGCCGGCCGCCTGAATTTCATTGCCCATTCTGCGTTCACGGCCAGGCGCGGCGGAGTATCGGTCACCGGAAACGCAACCGGCAGCCCGCGCGCCGTGCCGGGAATTGGCTTTTCGAACCTGGAATTCAGCATTCCCGGCCATCCTGAATCCGTAACCGAAGAGGAACTCTTTCGAAAACTTCCCTCAGGCCTGCTCATTGTGCGCTTCAGCGGCAACGATGATCCTGTCTCGGGCGAGTTTTCCGGAGTTGCCAAGAATTCGAGCTGGCTGGAACATGGAACCTTGAGGCCCGTAAGTGAAGTGATGGTATCCGGCAATGCATTTGAATTGCTGCGAAACACCCTGGCCGGAACGACCCGTGTGTTTCCGGTGTTCGGCGGCAGCCACGCTCCTTACCTGCTCGTTGAGGGCGTAAGCGTCACTGCGGGATACGAATGACCGACAAACAAACAATCAATCTCAATG
>CAZUJO010000455.1:0-3260 GCA_964619995.1 uncultured Leptospiraceae bacterium | reverse complement strand
CTATCGCGATCTCGAAGACTACATGGTCCAGCTCATCAAAGAAGGAAATCTCGTGTCGCTCTATCCGGAAGGCACACGCACCGATACGGGCGTGATGGCTCCCTTCAAAGCGCTCGCTGCGAAACTTGCGATTCGCGCCCAGGCCCCGATCATTCCCAGCGGCATCACGGGTTCTTTTGGATTTCTCACTCCGCAGAGCATTCTCTCCGGAAGGATCTTTTCGACGAAATTGATCTACAACGTCGGCAAGCCCATTCCCCCTTCTGAATTCCCTCAGGGGGATGAAAAGAAAGCGGCAAAAGAACTCACAGCCGAACTCGAAAAGCAGGTGTATGCGCTGACGCTGCATCCAGAGCGCCGGGATCACCCCCGCGGAAAAACGCGCGTTCTTTGATCTTGCGGACGCGTTCGCGTAACGGTAGTTAGGTGCCACTCGCGCGGCAATGACTCCTCCAGAACATTTCCTCTACGGCCTGACTGGCGCAAACTGCCTATACGCGGGCGCATCGCTGAGGTTCAAGGTTCGCGGATCCTATCTGGCCTGCCTTGTCCTTGCAGGATTCCTTGCGGTCCTCCCTGATATAGATGCGTTTTTCGGGTCTTACGGATCACGCGATCCTCAGGTTGGTCACCGGGGCTGGACACATTCCTTCCTGGCCGTGGCAGCGGTCTCAATTGTTTCCACCCTTTGCGCATATCGTATCTGCCGCCTGATTCAACGTCAGATCGCACCCCATTACGGAATCCTGCTGCTGGCAAGTTCCCTGGCGGGCGGCCTTTCTCACCTTCTTTGTGACCTGATAACACCGCCCAGCGTCTGGGGAGGCTTGCCGTTGCTCTTTCCTTCTGCGGTTCGGTTTGGCGGCTGGTCCTGCATCGGATGGTATTTCCTCACTCTCTTCTGGACCGTCTTCGCCGCATTTCTACTCTCCTTCGGATCAAGCCTCCTGGCCCGGCGCCTTGCCGCCACGCGTCACACCTCAGTCACAAAGCTGGTATGGGCCTCCTCGTTCATCATCTCTCTCTCGTCCCTGGCTTATGCCGTATACGCGGTATTACACTCTCACTATACAACCGAGGCTGCCTGGTATTCCGAGCAAATGAAGGCAATTCGAGCGCTTCCGGCTCCCATCCCCGGTGTAACCTATACGGCCATGGAACATTTCTTACGCGCTTTTAACGCGTTTCGCACGCATTGAAGAGCCTTTGCAAGCTGCATACAACACCGCTAAAGCGCGATTCGGCTCGTCAAAGCCGCGAGGCAATTGATCAAATCTTACGGTTGAAAGGCCAGCCTTCGCATGAGGAACGATGACGTTAGAAGTAGAGATTCAGACCGAACGTTACGCGGCCGCCGCCGTCATTCTCGCGAGAAGAAATGCCGGCCGCACGCGGAGTCAGCGGAAGATCAGGCCCCGTTTCAAGAATCGCTGAAATCTCGCCGCTTTCATGCGTCGTCACCGCATAGTGCCGCCACAAAAGAAGGCCCGATGATACAAGACTGATGCTTCCAATCCACGCGGACGTTTTCGCATAACGCTGCTGTTCGAGCACACGCTTGCGGTTCTGCTCAATGAGATATCCCTGATAGAGCGTCAGATACGGCGTCTGCCAGAATGCAAGATACGGCACTTCCCATCGAATGCTGTCCTGAATCTGATTGGCGCGCGTCTGGTAGTACATCCAGCCGCCGTAAAAGACAAGCGAGTTGAGAGCCGTATAGAAAGACAGATCCTTCCGCGTCCAGTCAGCGATCACATATCCCGGATCCCGATAGGTTTTCACGGTGTCCCCTGGCTCGAGAGCCAGACTCACTTCGCGGATTTCCTCGCCGTTCTTCAGTTCCACGCCTGCAAACCGGTCGATGTGGCCTTCGAGCGCGATGCGCACACGGTGCGCGCCGCAGGGCAGATCCCGCTTTTCGAGCGGCGTTTTTCCTATGGGCGTGAGATCATAGAACACACTCGCGCCTTCAGGTTCTGACACGACGCGCAGTGAACAGTTTTCCCGGCGTTCCGCGAGAGAAACCTGCACGGTCGCACTGCCGCTTACACGCAGCGCACGCGTTTCACTCTGCCGCCCTTCCTGTTCGAGGCGCAGCGTGTAGGGGCCCGCAGGCAGCTGCAACTCAAGAGGCGTGCGGCCGAGAAAGCGGTCGTTGAGGAAAATCATGATCCCCGGTTCCGGGCTCACAAACGAAGTTTTGAATTTCGGCGGTTCGGGAATGGCTGTGCGAAGGGTTGCCGCAAGAGAAGCTAGATCTTCATGCAGAGAATCGGGAGTCGTGTCGAGAGACGCCTGCTTTTTGGATCCTGTGCGTCCGTCGTAAATCAGAGCTGTAATGTGAAGCTTGCGGGCTTCCGTGATCTTTTCCTCGGGATCGGCGCGAAACGTCCCGCTGATTAAGAACCGCGCGCTCGTCCGCCGCGCGATGCCGGCGTAGTCGCCTTTTTCCATCCGATCGTAGGTGTCCGAGGACATGCGAAGCATTTCGACATCGGCATAGGAGTAGGATTTTTCAAGCCCGCGCGTCAGATCGCCCGGTCCCTCCGTGCGGATCAGATAGACGACTGCGCGTAGATCTTCAATGAAACCGATGCCGGAAAAATACCCTGCGAGGCTGTCCGGGATGCCGGTTTTCAGGTAGGCAAGGGCCGGTTCGTTTCCCTCGTCCTGAAACGGCAGAAGCAGAATCTTCGCATCCCCTGAGCGCACCTCGTATGCGGGCTTTCCTGGCTCATGCGCCTGCGGCTCGCGCGGGCCCGGCTCCCGAGGACGCTGCGGCCCTTCACCAAACAATGCGAAGGCGGCAAGAAAAGAGAGAATCAGCGCGAGGCGCATCAGCCGCTCCTTGCGGCCTCGGCAAGCTGAACGGATACGATGCGGCTTACGCCGGCCTCTTCCTGCGTGACTCCAAAAATGTTCGTCGCGCGCGCCATCGTCTGCTTCCGGTGTGTGATGACGAGGAACTGCGAACGGTTCGTGAAGCTTCCGAGCATGCGCAGGAACCTGAGGATGTTGTTTTCATCGAGCGGAGCATCGATCTCGTCGAGAAAGCAGAACGGAGACGGACGCACGAGGTAGGTCGCAAACATGAGCGCAATCGCCGTCATGTTCTGTTCTCCGCCTGAAAGGAGCGTAATGCTTGAGTTCTTCTTGCCCGCCGGCTGAACCATGATCTCCACGCCGCCCTGAAGCGGATCTTCGGGATTTGTAAGGCCCAGGGTCGCTTTCCCGCCGCCGAAAAGAGTCTGGAACAC
>CAZUJO010000454.1:0-3261 GCA_964619995.1 uncultured Leptospiraceae bacterium | reverse complement strand
TTTCCGTGCAGGGCCGCAACCTGGTCCGCAAAATGTACGGAACCGAGAGCCTGCTTGCTCCCATTTCACCGTATGAGTTTACGGGCGACGGCAATGCAATTCCGCATGAATTCGTGTGGAAAAACGGACAGGTAGCCGGCCTCAGCACACCGGGCGGTTACTACGAGCGCCGTTTCCCCCGCTGAGAAATATCATACTTCCCCCCTGACAGGAAATCTACCTTGCCGCGCGCGCGGCAGGGTAAACTGTGAGCATCTCGGAGGAATGTATGCGATTCAAGAATGTAATTTTCCCAACTGACTTTTCCGACTGCTCCCTGCACGCGCTTCGCATCGCAGACGAGATCTCTGAGAAATTCGGTTCGCAGCTCCACATCGTTCACATCATCTATGATATGGTGGCATACGCGGATGCTGCAGCCGTGATGAACTGGTATCCGGCCATGTATGTGGACCTCGAAAAAGCAGCGCGCGAAGAACTCGAGAAGGTAGCCAAACAGGTGAAATTCGCGCGCGACCCGGAGCTGGTGGTTCGGCGCGGCGTAGAGGAAGGCGAAATCATCAAATACGCTGAAGAACAGAAAGCAGACCTGATTGTTATGGGAACACACGGCCGCAAAGGCGTCGGTCGGCTCCTTCTCGGCAGCACGGCCGAACAGGTTCTCCGCCGCGCGCACTGCCCGGTGCTCACGGTCAGATCTGACTGAGTCGGCCCATCGCAGCGCCGCGTCTTGCCTCGCGAATTCCGCGTGAATGTCTGGCGATCTCGGGCGCGATCAGGGACGGCGAGGAGGCGGCGCGAAATTCCAGTTCGCGTCTGCCTTCATGAGCAGTCCGTCAATGTAATAGGCTCCATAGTCGCGTGTGTAGCAGAGAATCACAATGTCGCCTGACGGCAGCTGCGCGAAATCCACAACAGAAGTCCCGGGCCCGCCGATTTTCTTTCTCGCAAGTATGTCACCGGCCAGGTTCATCTTCACGAGTTCGTCATGCCCTTCGCCCTGATCGTCCGCGCTGCCGACCGTAAGATAATTGCCGTCCGGCAGGGGCTCCATACTTCCGAAGTACCACAGAATCTGCTTCTGCTTGCGCGATACGATCTTCCCTTTTGAATCGATGCGCAGAAGCGTGCTTGCTGGAGTCACGCCCTGATCCAGATGGCTGATGAGAATTTCTCCGTTCGGCAGATCTACGATACTCGCCCCTGAGCGATACGTTCGAGCGTCATACTCCCATGTGTTGCGGAGCCTTCCCTCGGGCGAATAGGCCGTTACTGTTACGCGATACGACTCAGCTCGGCTTTCGAGCACAAACAGACGGCCGTCCTTGAATGTCTGGACTGCGTCCTCGGATTCACGATAGTTGTCGTGCACCTCTTTGCCTTCGAGCACGCCGATGCGTTTAAGGCGTCCGCCCGCCACGGAGGAAATGAAGTATCGCCGCACGGTCGGAACGCCGCCGTTCGCATTCGGCTTCGCGCTGAGGTCCGGTTGATAGTACCACGAAATCAAGCGAATCTCCCCGCCTGCGCGGTACAGACTGACGGGAGTTCCGCCGTCCACGCACACCTCCTCGGAATCGCAGAAGTCAGATACAGCAATCAGACGGTCAGAAGCGATCGATCCATCCGGCGCAATCTGAAGAAGGCGCGTGCCCGAAACGGTTGCTCCCGTCTCATCGGCATTTGCCTCAGCGACCAGGATGCCGTCATTCGGCGTTGCGATGAGCAAAGGATGGTTCTGCGATTTCAGGGGAAGGAATTTCAACCACTGCTGCTTTCCATCCTGATCAAAGCGCGCAAGCCAGGTGCCGATGGTCCCCGGACGGGGATTGCCGTTGTTCAGGTTGTTCGTGCCCGCAACGTAGAAGGAACCCTTTGCAGACACAAGGAGCCGAAAAGGCAGGTCCTCCGGCAGATTGGCCCTGACAAGGCCCGTATACGGCTCTGTCCCGAAAATCGTCTGCCAGACAGCCTCTTTCGCATAAGCGTTTGAGGCGAATGTAAGGAGCAAGAACAGGAGCGATCCCTGGACGCGGAGTTTCATGCGCTGACGTCATACTCCGCCCGGTGGAAGGCAAGCCGAATCGTTGCGGCGAAAAAAGCGGACAAAAAAAATCCCGGCCGCAAAGCCGGGATTTCTTAATCGGGCTGAGGTATCTCAGCCGCCGTTAGCCGCCATGTAATCAATGATGGCTGCGTAGAACTCGTCTCTGTCGAGAGTGGTCGTTCCTGCGCCCGTTACATCCAGGTGATCCTGGTTGAGAACGTCCGCATGGGAGCTCTGCTGCGTGGAAGAAGGATTGTTCAGGTCCGTCAGATATCCCAGGCCTGTGTCTGCTGTTACGTAGTCGTCGCAGAGGAAACAGGTAGAGTATGCGAGACGGTATCCCATCTGCTGGGAGTTGATACCCACGAGTCCGTCGTCGTCCGTGTCGTTTCTGACACCATTTCCTTTTCCAAGGGCGCCGTCGTTGTCGCAGTCGTCAGAAAGGGTCGCGCAGGCCGCTCCATCTCCGTCGATGTCATAGAAGCCCTTGCTGAGGATGTAGAGAGCTGCGTTTACGTCCAACCCCTGCTGCGCTGTGATCACAGACGCAATGCGGTTTGATACAGCCGTGGAGTAGCTCGCATACGCCGTGTTGAAGGCTTTCATGCCTGTCGTGACGCCGTCTGTGGAGCTGTAGTCGTTGTAGACGAGCTGCTTGGCGGCCGCGTAGCCGTCGTTTCCAGAGCCGTAGATCGTGTTTCCGAAAATCTGCGCAAGCGCGTCAATCACGCTGACAACACCCGGTTTCAGATCGAGAATGTATTTCGCTACCGGTGATCCACGGTGCGGGGAAGACACAGAAACCATAGTTTTTACAACTGTGTAGCCTTTGCGCTGCTTCAGAACAACAGCCGCCTTGCGAGCGTCGATGCCGCCCTGTGAGTGACCGACGATGTTGACGTAGGAAGCTCCTACAGAAGTCATGTAGCTCTGGATTGCGTCAGCGAGCTGCGTGCCGCGGACTTCAGAACTTTGAAACGGCTGAACGGCCGCTGCATACGCCTTCTGACCGGAGTTCAGTCCGCCGTTGCAGACTACTTCAAGAAACTCGTCGCAAGCATCGCCAACGAAGTTACCCACTCCGTCGCCAAAGTAGAAGTATCCCAGAAGATTATCCCAGCCCGCCAGTCCGTGCGCGAATACGACAGGATTTGCTGTCTTGCGCACAGTTGCATTGGCCGCAGTAAACATGCCGCTCATGGTCAGTGCCAGAG
>CAZUJO010000453.1:0-3266 GCA_964619995.1 uncultured Leptospiraceae bacterium | reverse complement strand
CGATATAGGCTGGGGCGAACGACCGTACCGGCCCAGAGAAGTAATGAAGCCATACGATGCGGGCATTCCAGTGCCAGGCTGGAAGGCCGTCGTCGGCCTGGAAGATGGTTTACGGCGATTGCTGGCCGGCGCGCCTTGATGGGATTTGCACCTGTTCATTGGATCGGAGTTGAAGAATGAAGAAGACCATTTCGATTGTAGTGCCCGTTTACTATGAAGAGGAATTGATCGAAGAGTTCTATTCGCGAATGCGCGGCGTTATGGACGGCCTGCGCCCGCGTTACGAGACCGAGCTGATTTTCATAAACGACGGAAGCAAGGATCGATCCCTGGAGCTTCTGGTCGGTCTTGCGAAGAAAGACCGCCGCGTCCGCATTCTTGATCTCTCGCGCAACTTCGGCCACCAGCGCGCCATCACTGCGGGCATCGACTATGCAGACGGTGACGCAGTCGTGATCATCGACAGCGACCTTCAGGATCCGCCGGAAGTGATTCCGGAAATGATCAAGAAATGGGAAGAGGGCTTCGACGTGGTGGGCGGCACGCGCCTGCAGCGAAAAGGGGAAACTGCGTTCAAGCTTCTGACTGCGCGGATCTTTTACCGGCTCTTGAACAGTCTGAGCGAAATTCCTCTCCCTCTGGATACGGGCGATTTTCGTCTCATGGACCGCAAAGTCGTTCGCGTGATTCGAACCATGAAAGAAGAAGGCAGATACGTGCGCGGTTTGATTGTCTGGGCAGGCTTTAAACAGAGCACCGTGTCCTACCAGCGTGACGCGAGATTCGCCGGCGAAACGAAATACAGCTTCAAAAAAATGCTCGGGCTCGCGCTCGACGCGATTACGAGTTTTTCAGAGAAGCCCCTGATGCTTGCCATTCAAATGGGGCTTGTGATTACTGCCTGTTCATTCCTCGGCATGCTTTATCTGCTGCTCAGCAGGATCTTTCGTCCTGAGACTGTTGTGGCAGGCTGGACGTCCCTTCTTGTGGCTATCCTTTTTGTGGGCGGAGTTCAGATCCTCGGCGTCGGAATCCTCGGGGTCTACGTCGGCCGGATTTATCGTGAGTCGCGGGATCGCCCGCTCTACGTGATCCAGGAGACGTACGGCTTTCGCAAAGGAAAATCTTCGTGAGACGTCCGCTGGTATCGGTCTGCATCCCCGTTTACAATACGGAAGCCTTCATTTCTCAGGCGATCGAATCAACGCTTTCTCAGACGTTAGGCGACTTTGAATTGATCGTCCTGGATAACAAGTCTACAGATGGGACGCTGAAGGCAGTCAGTCGATTCAAGGACAAACGTCTGCGGATCGTGAAGCATAAGAAGAACCTCGGCGCGGAAGCAAACTGGAATGCGGCGCTCAAGGAAGCAAAAGGTGAATTCATAAAGATCCTCTGTGCGGACGACTACATGTACCCGAATTGCCTTGAAAAGCAGACAGCGGCCCTGCGCCTCAATCCCGAGGCCGCGCTCGTCTGCGCGGCGCGCGATATTGTGGATGAGTCCGGCCGGAAAATAATGAAACGCGGTCCTTCGCGCGACGCTGCCATCGAAGGCCGGTCTGCGGTGCGCCGCGCGATTCGGAGCGGCACGAACATGTTCGGCGAAACGAGCTCGGCCCTGTTTCGCGCGGAGGCGCAGAGAAAGGCCGGAAATTTTGACGCATCCATTCCGTACGTCATCGATCTCGATATGTGGGCTCGCATCCTGCTGCACGGTAGTGTTGTGCTCATGAGCGATGCGGTTTCCGCGTATCGCGTGGCTTCTTCATCCTGGAGCGCGGAGATCATGACGAAGCAGAAGGAAAACTTCCTGCGCTTCATCGACCGCATCCGCGCGAATCCTGCATACGGACTGACAGGTCTGGATGCGGCAGTCGGCCGCATTCGCGCTGCGGTCCAGGCTGCCCTGCGTCAGGCTTTCTACCGCTTTGTGCTTGGCTGGAAGCGCAAATGAAAGAAACGATCTGGCATCACGCAGGACGCCTTTTCGCGCGCGCCCAGTTCGTGCGTTTCCTTTTAGTCGGCGGTATCAATACGCTTTTTTCGTACGGAGTCTTTTCGGGCGCGCTGTACATCGGTTTTCACTACGCCGCAGCATCCCTTACGTCGATTGTTCTCGGGATGTTCTTTTCATTTTTCACGCAGGGACGCATCGTCTTCAACAGCACGCGCCCGGATGAACTCCCGAAATTCCTCGGTGTAGCCGTGGTCATGTACCTGGTTCACACGGGCTGCCTCAAAGTCGCGTCCATGTACGGAGCAAACCTGTATATCACAGGGGCTGTGCTGACCGGACCGCTTGCAGTGCTCTCTTATTTCTTGAACAAGAAGCTCGTATTCCGGCACCGGCACGAAGCCGGTCCTTCCTGATCAGCGCTTTTCGTCGGGCAGAAGCTTTCGCCTTTCGCGTTCGACATCGGCCTCGAGGCTCGCCTTTTCGTTGAACGGGAACTCCGTGATCTCGACGAAGTTGGAAATCGTTACGCCTTCCGGGTCAAGCGAAGGAGCGCGCAGGTCAGTGAGGATCAGTTTGCTGCGAATGGTTTCTTTGTCAACGACGGCCGATACAAACTCGCGGCCCTGCGTGCGTTCTGTGCCGTCGACCTGCACGCGGCTCCCTGTTCCCTGTTCCGGGATGTAAACAGTGAACTTGCGGTATGCGGAACGTGTGAAGAGGCGCGCTGCATCTGTGCGAATGTAAGGCCGGTCGGCACGCACGCCAGATTCCGTGACTTTCGCGAAGACCAGGAACTGCTCTGGATCTTTGCGTGCCTGCGAAAACTTGAGATAGTACAGGCGGTCCTTCGCGATTTCGCCGGCGAGGAGAGCCTTCTTGAAATCGCTCTCTTTCTTTATGATTGTGATTTTCTTCTTCGTGAGTGCGCGGATGTATTTCTGCCAGTAGTAAGGCACTTCTACGAGGGGCGCGAGCTCCGAATGCTGCCAGAGTGTGGGAGCATAGACGACGCTGCCCTCCGGAATGCTTTCGAAATCCTGTGTTTTCAGGAAATCGTCCACGATGAGCCACTTCTTGAATATCTGGCTCTGGCTCAGCGCCACATAGTAGTTCGTGTAGTCTGTCAGGATGCTCCAGCAGAATACAATCGATACGATCAGCGCATGCAGACTGCGCCGTGCTATCGGAGCCTCCAGCCTGGAATTTACGAACAAAACAACAGCTGTAAATGCGATCGTGAACGCATAGTATGAGAAAGAGGTCACCAGATACATCGGCAGTCCCATCTGCACAAAGATCTGATAGC
>CAZUJO010000452.1:0-3275 GCA_964619995.1 uncultured Leptospiraceae bacterium | reverse complement strand
GTACTGCGGGTCCGGATATGCGAGCGGCCACCATTCTGCAACCGACGGCACTTCTTCGGCAGTGTAACCGAACAGGCGGATGAATGTATCGTTGATATATACGGCCTTCTGCTCGCGTCCTGTGGACATGTAGATCGCAAGCGGAGACTGGTCGGCGATTGCGCGAAATCTCTTTTCGCTCAGCTGAAGGGCCCGGTCTCGCTCATCGAGCGCATCGAGCATAGAGTTGAATTCATTTGCAATCTGCGCCGCCTCGTCGGTTCCTGAAACAAGAGATCGCGCCGCGCGATTTCCACCTTTGACGCTGCTGATCGTTTCCTGAATGGCATAGAGCCGATCTGTCGCGGTCACACCGAGGCGCCAGGCAATGAAAGCGGCGATGGAGACCGCTGCAATCGCGTACGCAAATCCAAGAGCAACTAACGTCCATACGGCGGCACGGTTCCCCCGGACGCCCACGCGCGCCCAGCCCACATGGCGCCCCTGGAGGATGGCAGGCGCGGCCACGTCCACGAGGCTCGAACTCCGTTGAAACTGAAATGTCTTGAGTTCTTTCGGGAGATCAGCCAGATACAGGCCGATTTTGCTTCGGTCGGTGTGGGCCAGGATCCGACCGGAATCGTCAGCCAGCATCGCGTACTCGAGCCCCGGATAGTTTTGCGAAGCCTCGACAAGTTCTTGAAGTCCGGACAGGTCATCGGCAAGAATCCACACAGCAGCAGAGGTTGCCAGGGACTGACACATTCCATTTGCCTGCTCAGACTGAACGTCCAGAAGAAGGCTGCGCTGGCGCACGGTTGTGGCGAGCAGGAAGATCGCCATCAAGAGTCCGTTCGCAAGCGCCACTGCAAACACAAGCCGCCAGCGAAGCGAGCCGCCAAAGAATTGTCTGAGCCGCCGTATCATCGCTTCACCGGGCGCACTTCTCTCTCGAATTGCGCAATGTATTCTCGCACCGGAGCATAATCCGCGTCCTGCGCCGGAAGAAAGCGCGACGTTTCCATTTGCGCAAGGATCGCCGCTCCTTCCGGCTGACCTTGCAGCCCGAGCAGCAATTCGCGCACGCGATTGGTAAGCGCAGGCGGAACATCATCTCTTGCCATAAAGGAGTTGTTGATGAGAGGTTCCGTCGCCCACATCACTTTAAGCGCCGCCGCCTCGGCGGGATGCTCCCGCTGAAAGGCGCGCCAGGGCGGCGGCCATGTAACACCGGCTGCGGTATGGCCGCCGTAAACATTCATAATCGAAGATTCCTGGGAACCGACGTAACGGTTATCGAGATCGCGCACGCTGACTCCGTTGCGATGAAGAAAGAACTGCGGCATGATACAGGCAGCGAGCGCGGTTGCGGCAGGATAACTCACGGACTGGCCCCGCAGGTCGGCGAAAGTGCGAATGTTCGAATCCTTTCGAACCAGGATGATCCCATAGAAATCGTGCGGGTCACCGGCCATGGCAATGACGTGATATCCAGAGCGGATTGCTTCGAGCGTTTGATACGGGTTGGGCAGGATGAAGTCCGGGCCGCGGCTTCTGTATTTCTCCTCAAACGTTCCGTAGTCGCGCGACGCCTCCAGGTGAAACTGCACCTCCGGGATTCTGGAACTCAGATACTCGGCCAGCGGACCGTACGCAGCCAGAAGCATCGCTGGATTGTGGAGAGGGTGAACCGCGAGAATTCTACGGGCTGTCTGCCTGGGTGGCTGCGAAATGTATCGCGGTCCCTCTTCGGGGCGGCTGCAAAAAACCAGGCAAAGAAGCGGAATCGCGGCTCGGCTCCAGTGGAACATGCGGCTCAGCCTGAAAACCCGCTTCCATTCATCAAGAAGAAGTCAGAAATTTGCCGGACGCGGCGGGAATCACTTGATCAGCGCGGCGAAGGGTACAGCCTCCGGCATGGCAAATCTAAAGGAAATCATATCCAGCTCAGAAGGAAGCGGCGCAGTCAAGAAGGTGCTCCTGGCCGGCGCGGCTCTCCTCCTCCTTACGTTTCTAAAACCCTTCACGCTGATCTCCGCAGGGCATCGCGGTGTCGTAACAAATCTCGGCGCGGTGTCCGATCGAATTCTGGGAGAAGGTTTCAACTTTAAAGCTCCGATTTATCAGAGCGTTGTTGAAATGAATGTTCAGGTGCAGAAGGCGAAAGCAACCGCGCAGGCGGCCTCCCGGGATCTTCAGACAGTTGAAACCGTAATTGCCGTCAACTATCACGTTGATCCAGGTCAAGTGAACCGTCTTTACCAGAACGTGGGAGTGGAATATGAAACCACAGTCATCGATCCGGCCATCCTCGAAACTGTGAAAGCCGTAACCGCGAACTACACGGCAGAACAGCTCATCACGAATCGTCAGAACGTCAGTCTTGAGATTCAGAAGAATCTTTCGGACCGCCTGAAGCCGTTCTTCATTTTCGTGGACGCAATCTCGGTTGAGAACTTCAACTTCTCTGAAAAATTCAATGAGGCGATTGAATCAAAGCAGCAGGCTGAGCAGATGGCCCTGAAAGCGCAGAGAGATCTCGAGCGCGTGCGGACGGAAGCAGAGCAGCAGGTGACGACGGCGCGGGCTCAGGCAGAAGCCTACCGCCTTCAAACACAGACTCTCACTCCGCTCATGCGCGACATGGAATGGATCAAGAAGTGGGACGGAAAGCTGCCGAGCTACTATGGAAGCGCCAACCCGATTCTCAGCATTCACTGAAGTCGAGCCTGCGCGCTTTCACCTAACAATCGTAATCCGGCGTGAGCGCGCAGCGAGTCGTGTTGTACAGGCCGATCGTTGGCGCGCCAGCGGTCGCGACGAATCCTGTCTGGCTCGGAATTCCGCTCACTGGAGAGACCGCATAAATCATGACCCCTTTCGGAGTCGCTCCGGCGGCATAAAGGAACCGGCCTCCGCCATCCACTGCAAGCGAGGTCATCGTTGCGCCCGGCGTCTGTCCCGTGCTGCCCGAATAGATCAGCGACAGGGCGCTCATATCGACGACATGAAGATTGGGTCCTGCTGTCTGTCTCAACAAATACGCATAACGTCCAGCCGGATCGAGCGCCAGATGCGCCCCAAACGCGCCTCCAGCCGTCAGGGATACCGGAGACTGTGGTATCCCCTGTGAACTCAGGGGATAATAGGAAAGGTTTCCAGACGCATTTGCATTCGCGGTGATCAAATATCGGCCCTGCGGATCCACAGCAATGCTCGAAGCCGACGTCGCGCTGATCGAAGATCGAAACGAGAAGACTCCCGCAGATGTCATCTGTGATGTGTGAATGTTGGAA
>CAZUJO010000451.1:1637-3284 GCA_964619995.1 uncultured Leptospiraceae bacterium | reverse complement strand
TCAAAGACTCAACGCGCGGCAAGCCCGGCTACAGCGTAATCAACGCGCTCGACTGGCTGCCCGTCGTCGGAGACAAGAAAGAACCGCCTTCGCTCGATGAGATGGGCATGGGCTTCTTCGAGAAGCTCAAGCAGGAACACAAGGACAAAGGCTGGAAGAAAGAAACGGACGTGCCGGATGAGTATGCAGGCTATGCGATCCGCATCAAATATGAGATTCAGAATTTCCTCGAAATCAATGTTCGCCTGACGTCAGGTTCTCCGGCGACCTCCTTTCCCATTTTGACGCGTTACCAGATCAACGCGCCTCTGGACAAAGCATTCGTTACGGCGGACAAACTCTCAGAATGCATCGACCGAATTCTTGGAATCGACTATTCGCTGTTCCACCGGGAAACGCTTTTTAACGACGAAGCGCGCGGAATTCTGAAAGAATTCATACAGCTCCAGGTGATTCCTTATTTCATCATCGTCCCGTCGATCGGAACGAAAGTGATGATGTGGCAGGATCTTGCGAGCCCGAACAAGCGGACTTCAAAAGGACGCATTGCCGTGCCTGTTTTTGCTACGGCAGATCTTTTCGCACTGATGGTAGACGCGATGGCCGCGTTCCGCTGGGAACTTACGAAGAGCATCCAGGGACCCGACTGGAACAACGTCGCAGTTCCATCCATCACCGCGGACTATACGGATTACGTTCAGTTCTACAAGAAGAACCGCGAACTCTCGCAGGAGATCAAAGAGAAGCTGGCGAGCGAGTTCAAGCGATTCCGGAGCGACCGGGACCGTTTCACGAACGACTATTCAAACTGGTTGAAGAGTGAAGCTGAAGGAAATATGAAGATGAACCGCGTGGTACGATCCATCTTCTACCGGCATGTTCCATTCGCGAAAGCAGTGCGGGATAAAGTGGCGAGCCAGCCGGCGTTCACGGAACTGCACAACCGATTTGTAAATATCCGAACCAAGAAGCTGCGGGAATTTGAAACGCGCTACAGAAAGTACGGAGAGCCTCTCCCGGACGTACTGCGAAAGAACCTGGATTTCTACCGCGTTTGAGTCAGGCGCGCAATTTCGGCGCGGATCTTGTTCTGGACCGGTTTGCCTTCCGCAAGAGTATCAGCCCGCTTCAGGAGCTGCAATGCCTCGGGAAACTGGCCTTTCGCTTCCAGAATCAGAGACAGATTGAAAAGCGTCAGCGGGTCCTGGGGCGAGATGCGAACCGCAGAGCGCACATGACTTTCGGCCGCATCCAGATCGGCGGGATCATGCCCTGATTCATAGCGCTGAAAAAGGAGCAGGCCGAGGTTGTGATGGGCGCGCCCGTGGCCCGGATCGAGGCGTACCGCCTCTTTGTAACGCTGCAACGCCAGCTCCGGACGGCCTTCCTCGTTGTCCATGTTCGCAAGATTGTAGAGCGCGGTGGCAGGGTTTCTCCCGCATTTCGCGGCGCGGGTATACAGATCGCGCGCTACATCCCGCCTGCGCGTTTGATGCGCAATCGAGCCGAGGTTGTTGAGCGCGCGGTCGTGACATGCGTCGAGCGAGATGGTTTTCAAATAGTAATCCTGCGCCTCTTTCGTGCGGTTCATCTTGTGATAGAGATAACCAAGACGGTAGGTTACTTCAAGGTTGCTGTCGTCTTCTC
>CAZUJO010000451.1:0-1627 GCA_964619995.1 uncultured Leptospiraceae bacterium | reverse complement strand
ATCCTGTTTCAGAGATGTGCGGTACAGTTCCTGAGCGCGCGCCGGAGATAGAAAGATGGTGAGAATCAGTGATGCAAACAATCAGAACTCTTCCACAAAATAGGGTTTGGTGTACTCGCGGACCATTTCTATAATGAAACGTCCCCAGCTCTTTGGCTCCGCAACATCGATCGTGATGTGCTTGACCTTGGTAAAATACGGCCGGGGCTTAAAAGCCGTATGCTGCAACTCTATGACGCGCATGTATTGATCGACTTTGCGCGCGCGAAGAAAGTTCATCTGCTCCACATCGAGCCTGTCCTGAGGAAGGTAGCCGATGATGATGAGGCGCGGAAACAGAGCTTTCTTCAAAAGATTCAGAAAATCAGCAAATGAATCCACCCGGTCGATGAAGCCTTCGTAGGTGCCGCCTCCGAGATTCATCACCTGAGTTACCAGGTCCATGGAGAGAGGAATTCCTTCCGCAGTCGACATGTCGGAGACAATGACGATGCCTTCATCGGGCTGAAACGTCTTGAGCGTTTTGTCTCCCTGAAAATGCCTTCGCATGAGCTTTGCGCGGGAGATGTCGATCTCCGAACGCTTTTGCACGATGACTTCGCCGCTGCTCGTGACAATGTCTTCCCGCGACAGAACAAACCGCTTTTTCAAAGCCGTCTGATTCATGATCCGGAAGGCCTTTACCTTCTCTTCCAGTTCATCGAGACTGCAAACGCCGATGCGAAGAGGGTTTTCTTTTTTTCGGATTTCCTCTTTACTGGCTTCGTCCTGCTGCGAATCCTCGAGCATGCTCCCTTGTAGAGCACAGGCCGGCCTGGTCAAAGCAAATTCGCTCAGCGGTGAAGCAGCAGGAACGTGAGAGCTATGTTCCAGAGGACGATGATGCCCAGGAGCGCCGTCAACCATGTGGTTCGGCGGCGGAGCTTCTCATTCTCGCGGGCCACGAGTTCGAGATCAGCCATGATCTCTTCCCATTTTGGGCGATCCCGCCATGCCGTAAATACGTCGTACATGAGCGGCAGCCAGGTCCGAAGGTAGGTAACCATCCCTTGAGAAGATTGTTTTTCTTTCGCCCCTCTGGCCATGGATCATGCTGGCACATGCAGTCCGTGCGTAAAATACTATTCCTGTGCCTCGCCGTCGTCTCCTGCAGGTCGGTTGAATTCATTCCAGACCGGGAATACGCCAATCGCCGTAGATCCGAAGTAACGGATTTCAAATTCTTCTCGCGCAAACCGGACATGACCGTCGCCCCGCTCGGACGCTTGATCTTTCGCAACATATACGGCAACCCCGGTTCGGAGGATTTTCAGCGAGAGGTTGCCGAAGAAGGCCGGGCCAGAGGGGCAAGCTGCGGCTACGTCTCGAAGCGGCAGATCAGCCGGCAGACTCAGTTTCGGACCAACGCGATGGACCAGGCAAATAAGCACGGCGGCGCAACGGGCGAGGTTGAATCCGACGTGGAGCTCGTTGAAGTGACCCTCTTTCAATGCGAGGACAAATGAGGACGAAGCCGGGAATTACGATCGATGCCGCCGATCGATGGATCTATCAGGGAAATGAAATCAGCCAGCCCGATATTCTCGCCTATTTCCGTCAGAATTTGTTTCGGGACGGGCGTCTGTAC
>CAZUJO010000450.1:0-3291 GCA_964619995.1 uncultured Leptospiraceae bacterium | reverse complement strand
CTTCAACGGCGAAAGCGAGGTTGCCGGGTTCCGCGAAAAACCGGTCGGTGACGGCGCATGGATCAATGCGGGCTTCTTCGTCATGCAGCCGGAAGTTCTCAACTATATCGACAACGACGAAACGATCCTGGAACGCGCTCCCCTTGAGGGTCTTGCTCGGGATCAGCAGCTGCATGCCTTCAAAAACAGAGGGTTCTGCCAGCCCATGGACACGTTACGCGACAAGCGTCAGCTCGAAGACATGTGGGCGTCAGGATCCGCTCCCTGGAAAGTATGGGACTGAATCTTGATCCGCTCTTCTGGAAAGGGAAGCGCGTCTTCCTGACCGGCCATACCGGTTTCAAAGGTTCCTGGCTTTCTCTGTGGCTCACGCAAATGCAGGCGAAGATCACCGGCTATTCGCTTTCGCCTCCGACGAACCCGAGCCTCTTCGAACGCGCCCGAGTGGCTGAAGGAATGACTTCCATCATCGGCGACATCGGCGACCTTGCGAAACTATCCGCCGCGATGCGCGAAGCCAGGCCTGAGATACTCATTCACATGGCAGCGCAGCCGCTGGTCCGCCTTTCCTATTCGAATCCGATTGAAACATATCAATCCAATGTAATGGGCACTCTGCACGTGCTTGAGGCTGCCCGCCAATGCGGCGGTGTAAAGGCAATCGTCGTGGTCACAACTGACAAGTGCTACGAAAACAAAGAGTGGCACTGGGGATACCGGGAAACAGATGCGCTGGGTGGATACGATCCATATTCGAGCAGCAAGGCATGCGCTGAGATTCTCACGGCCGCCTATCGTCAGTCATACTTTCATCCTGCGAAATACGCTGAGCACGGGACGGCCGTTGCCAGCGCAAGAGCGGGTAACGTGATCGGCGGCGGAGACTGGGCCCTGGATCGATTGATTCCGGACTGCATTGCCGCCTACCTGAAAAGGCAGGATGTCGTGATTCGCAACCCTCAGGCAACGAGGCCCTGGCAGCATGTTCTGGAGCCTTTGTCCGGATATTTGATTCTTGCCCAGAGGCTGATGGAAGACGCGCGCTTTGCGCGCGGATGGAATTTCGGCCCTTCGGACCATGACGTGCGCCCGGTTGCCGAAGTCGTTTCGTCTCTCTTCGCGAAGCTGGGCCGGCCGGGCGGTGTCCGCATCGAGCGCGCGAAAGATCAACCGCACGAAGCCGGCGTTCTGAAACTCGACTGCTCTCTTGCGCATGCAGAACTTGGATGGACTCCTGTATGGAGTCTCGACGTTGCCCTGGATCGGATCGCGTCCTGGGTGAAAGTGGATGAAAGCGGCGGAGATGTTCGAGAAATCACGCTGGCTCAAATTTCCGAGTATGCGCAAATGCGCACAGCGTCCGGAGGAAACTGATGCAGATTGCGGCCGGCAAGGTTTATGAAATCACAGTAAATGGACAGCGCACTCTCGGAGTGGCGCTCGAAGATGCATCTGCGGAAGGTTCTGCGGACTTCGCGCCGCTCTTTGCGAGCGCGCCTGCCGAAGGAGTGGCTTGCAAGGACGGAGATTTTGCGGGGCAGCACCTCGATGCGCGCGAAGTTTACAGGCTCTTGGCTTCCTCGGTCGGCGCCGAAAAGGGAACCGCGCCCGATTCTTTCCTTGCGGATTTTTTCCGTCTTCGCACGGCCCGCGCCGTAAAGGGACACTATCGCTTTGGTCATAAGAAAGAGCCGTTTCGCGAAGGACGCCCGATTCCTTACGCGGGCCGCGTCTATGATGAGAAAGAGATGGTCGCGCTGGCCGATTCAGCGCTCGATTTCTGGCTCACCGCGGGCCGTTTCACCGCACAGTTCGAGAGCGCGCTTGCGAAGTATGTAGGCGCGCGCAAACTGCTGCTTGCGAATTCCGGATCTTCTGCGAATCTTCTCGCATTCTCCGCTCTCACATCGCCCAGGCTCAAAGAGCGCAGACTCCTGCCCGGAGACGAAGTCATCAGCGTTGCGGCCGGCTTTCCGTCCACCATCACGCCGATTCTCCAGAATGGCTGCGTGCCCGTTTTCCTCGATATTTCTCTGCCGACCTACAACGTTGACGTGAAGTATCTCGAAGAAGCGCTTTCGCCTCGCACGAAAGCGGTCATGCTCGCGCATACGCTCGGCAATCCTTTTGATCTCGCGCGCATCCGCGAGTTTTGCCAGAAAAACAACCTGTGGCTCATTGAGGATAACTGCGACGCGCTCGGCACAGAGTACCTCATCGACGGCGAATGGAAGAAAACGGGATCGATCGGAGATCTTGGAACATTCAGTTTCTATCCGCCGCACCACATGACGATGGGCGAAGGCGGAGCGGTTTGCACGTCTCGCGTTCTTCTCGAGAAGATCGTGCTTTCTTTCCGGGACTGGGGGCGGGACTGCTGGTGCGATCCAGGCAAAGACAATACCTGCGGAATTCGATTTGAGCAGAAGCTGGGCGAACTGCCCGAAGGTTACGATCACAAATACATTTACTCGCACTTCGGCTACAACCTGAAGGCGACTGATATGCAGGCCGCGGTGGGCGTGGCACAGCTCGAAAAGCTGCCTTCGTTTGTCGCCGCGCGCATCAAGAATTTCCAGACGCTGCGCGACGGACTCAAAGATCTTGAAGATGTCTTTATTCTGCCGGAAGCGACGGCGAACTCGAAGCCAAGCTGGTTCGGCTTCCTCCTCACCGTCCGGGACGGCGCGAAGTTCACACGAAATCAGATCGTTGCCGAACTGGAGTCAAAAAAGATTCAAACGCGCATGCTCTTTGCCGGCAACTTCCTGAGGCATCCAAGTTTCGACGATTTGCGCGCCGCGAAGAAGGGCTATCGCGTCATCGGTGATTTGAAAGTGACAGACCAGGTTATGAACAACACATTCTGGGTCGGCGTTTATCCGGGCCGCACTTCGGAAGAGCTGGCCTACATGATCGACACGATTCGAAAGTTCGTGCGTAGATAGCATGTTCACGCTCCAGGAAACAGGCCTGGCAGGCTGCTTTGAGATCGCGCCCCGCCGAATCTCTGACGCGCGCGGAGAATTTATAAAGACCTTTCACGCGCCGGCGTTCAAAGATCTGGGGCTTGAAACCGATTTTGTCGAAGAGTACTTCACCACTTCGCGCCGCGGTGTCCTGCGAGGGCTGCACTTCCAGATCCCTCCGGCAGATCATGCGAAGCTTGTCTACTGTGTGTCCGGTTCTGTGTTCGATGCTGTGGTGGATTTGAGAACTGATTCTCCAACCTTCGGCAGACACGTCTCCCTCGAACTCTCCGAATCGAAACGAAATGTCCTGTATATCCCC
>CAZUJO010000449.1:0-3299 GCA_964619995.1 uncultured Leptospiraceae bacterium | reverse complement strand
TGTCTGTCTTCTTTCCGAAATCGTTTCCGCCCAGAATGAACACAAGGGGCTTGTTTTTGCCCGCGAGAGTCTCTTGAATTGATGTAAGCGTATTGTGCAGGGCAGGGCCGACTGCAGTCTGTTTTCCCTTCGCCGCCTTCAAAACCGAGGCATAGGGCAGGTGGAGCGATCCGAAACTGTCGTTTACGTAAAGGTCGGCTCCGTGCGAAATCAGGTCAGCGAATGCACTGTCGTTCTTCGCTTCGCCGTCGTACTTGCTCAGGTTTTCGAGCAGTAGGACGGTCCCCGGGGCGGCCGGCCCGCGCTGCTTTAGATCTGCCGGTTCGACCAGATGGACCGGGCGGCCGACTGCCTTGCTGAGCTGATCGGCGAGAGCAGAGAATCCGGTCATGGCTGGATCGTGGCCCGCTACGATGACTGCGGCCTGTTTTCCGAGTAGAATCTCAATCGCTGGTAGAACCCGGCCCAGGGCCTTCGCATCCGCCGGTCCAATTCCAGCCAGGTCGGCCCGAAGAAAAACCTTCTGATTTGCAACGGAAAGCGTTTCAATTCTCTGCATCGCGCGATCAGTCCAATCGGGGGGCAGGCTGTCATCTCAAAAGTGACTTGACTGTCTGAATCGCCATTGTGCAGTGCAAAAAGCAGTGAAACCTCCGATTCTCCTGAAGAGATACGCGAACCGGCGACTCTACGATGCCGAAACCAGCCGCACACTCACCCTCGAAGATGTGGCGGATCGAATTCGCGCCGGCCATGAAATCAAGGTAGTTGAGAATGCGACGGGCGAAGACATCACGGCATACATTCTGGGTCAAACTTTCTTGAAAGTAAGCCTGGATCGGGATCATCCCGAGTTCAGCACCTTCCTCTTAACTGCGATGATTCGCGAGATCAGCGGCAACGTTTCTCATTTCTTTCACAGGCTTGTGCGCGGCGGGATTGGTTTTGATCATCTGAACCGCGAAAGGATGGAAAGCATTGCGCAGCGGCTGGTAGAGAAGGGCGAGCTCCAGATCGCCGAAAGAAGCGACTACGTCGAACGCCTGATGAACCAGCTGCACGATTCGCGTCTCCAGCAGATGGAACGCACGACGGAAGCCGGCAAAGATCGTTTGCGAGAGAAGCTCAACCGGGATGACCGCATTGAGGAACTGTCCGTGAAGCTCCAGGAGCTGAGCGGATTTCTACAAGATCTCCGCAAATAACCGCTCCACAAAAACTCGAAAATCGGCGACAAAATCGCGGCGCCCTTTAAGAATCGCATCATCGGGTCCGACAGACAAACTACGAAGGAATGCCCATGCGTCGACTCAGCTTTGCCCTTGCACTTTTAGTAATCAACGTTTCCCTCTTTGCGGGAAGCGAAGACGATATCATCCGATTCAATCAGCAGCGAAACGAGGAAGCTCTCCGCAACCTTGACGCGGGCAGTTTTGACCAGAAGTATCTGGCTGCGCTGTATATGGCGGGAACGCGCAATCCGCGCTTCGTTCGTCCGCTCGGACGCGAGCTGCTTGTTGGATTGCAGGACCCGAAGGCGGCTCGTGATCCGGAAAGCAATGAGATCCGCCTTGCATGCGGCGCGCAGAAGGACAAAGTCTGTCCTCCCACAGCCACGCAGGATCCATTCATCAAAGCATCCATAGCCTGGGCGATGGGCGAAATTGGACACAAGCAGGCAGTGCCTTTCCTGAAAGAGGCGATGGCGCTCGTGGCCACGCGCATTGAACTTGATATCAAACAAACTTCGGACGCTCGCGCGAAGCTGCAGGGCGGCGAATACCGCAATACGGTGATTCTCGACCGCAACACCGCAGGTCCCGCTCAGCTTCGTCATGGTTACGTCTACCCCTTCAGCCCCGACATTCACTGGAGCGAAGCAGATGATTTCAAAGCGATGGGCACGGTGGACGAAAAAGATGAAGGCCATCGCGCCATGCTTCACAGCAATAATTTTGTGAACGTCGCTGCGATGATTCTTCAGTCCCTCGGCCGCATCCCGGATCCGTCGGCCCTCGAGACGATCCAGGCATATGTCGATCATCCGATCGTTTCGATCCGCGGTCCGGCATATCTTGCGGCCGGCAGACAGGGCAAGGCCGGTCTGCCGATCCTCCTTGCGCGCGGTGAAAAAGAAAAGGACAAGCGGATGCAGGCGCGCCTGGCGCGGGCCATTCTCACGGCTGACAAGTCGCAGAGCGCGCAGTACAAAGCTCTTCTTACCCTGTTGAAAGACCGCGATACGGAAGTGCGCACGGAAGCAACGTTTGCGTTTCTCGATCTCGGCATGGGTGAGGCCCTCGATGATCTCCGTGAAGCGCTTCGCGTAGAAGAAAAGGAAGGCCTCCGCAATTTGCTCGAAGAAGCGATCAAGAAGGCGGCAGAGGACAACATTCTGCCCGTGAACTACTGATCGGTAAGTTATTGATTCCCCTGGCGAGCGCGCAAAACTGGCTCATGTCCAAGCGCCTTGCCTGGGTTTTCCTGATCGCCTTCTTATTTTCAGCCTGTAGAGACGGGCGCGGACCGGCAGCTTTTAAAACCGCCACTGTGCGCGCGAAAAAGATGAGCATGCGGATCGATCCGCTGCCTCTTGCTTCCGAGGTAGAGATTCTCAGCGCAGGGGACAAAGTTGAGCTCTTGAGAAAGTCGGAGAAGAAGTTCCGTGCGGGAAGCACGGAGGACTACTGGTATTTTGCAAGATCCCCGAGCGGCCTTGAGGGCTGGATGTATGGCGGCGGCCTGTCGGTTGCCCTTGCCGGCTCGAGCGAAGACAACGAAAAGAAATACACGGAAAAAGAGATCACAGACAACCTGGTGGGCAAGTGGTGGGAACTCTTGCCGGACGGCTCGACCGGATTGCGTAAGATCTATTTCTGGCCGGGCGGAAAATACAAGTACGGCATGGGTGCTGAGGACCTGAAAGAAGGACAGTATTCGATTCGTGCTGCAGACCGCGTAATCAAGTTGAAAGATGGCTCTCCGGCGGGCGATACGCTCGAAGTCCGGTTTCTGGGTCAGGAGATGAGGCTCTCGGGTGAATATGAAGGAAAAAACATTCTCTTCCGGCGTGGGGACATCAACCCGGAAGCCCGAGAAGTCAGCGATGAACGAAAGGAAAAGGAAAAAGAGGCTGCCCGAAAGGCCGCAGAGCCAGGAAAGCCGGCCGAGCCAGCGAAACCGGGACCGCAGTAATTTTTCGCGCCCGCAGGGCGAGCGAAGACCTGACACGCGAAGACCCGATACGCGAAGACCCGATACGCGAAGACCCGATACGCGAAGACCCGATACGCGAAGAC
>CAZUJO010000448.1:0-3301 GCA_964619995.1 uncultured Leptospiraceae bacterium | reverse complement strand
CGGGGTTGATCGATTCGACGTAAACAGGCGCGAGGTGACCGGACGCCTGGAAGCCTTCAAACCCCTTGAGCTTCGCAAGGTTGCGGTCAAAAAGGGCCCTCCAGTCTGCCAGAAGAATGCGCGAGAGTGGAAGATAGGACCAGTGCCAGCGCTCTTCGAAATAACCCTGCTTCCGGCCGGCCGTGTAGGGCTGACAGAATCCGTACTTCGCCCCGTTCTTGCGAAACCAGTCGTAGATCAATTTTCCGTTGCCGGAGTCATAGTAGACGTTCGTAAGAACATTCATGTCGAAGTCAGTTCCCCAGTGGTGACGCGAAGTGCCGGGCATGGAAGAATATTCGAGGATCTTCGCGGCGCGTTTCGCCGGGTCCGGAATTGCCCTGTTGAGCGCGTGCCCTTCGACGAGTGTCGCTCCATTCCATTTGCTTTCCCATATTCCCTTCTGATCGAACCAGTTGCGCGTTGAACTTGTTACCCAGAAATCGGCTGACGGTATGTCATGCTTCAGGTCCCTGTAAAGACGACTGAGCGCCTCTGCCGCCTCCTTTCGCAGAAACTGTTCACGACCCTTCACAGGAATCCCGGCCGTCGAAAGTTTGACAAAACCGGGATGCTGGTCCAGGCGAAATCGCCCGAGCAGATAGTCTTCCTTGCTGACAGGCGCGTAGAGAGGATCGGGCTCGGCTGAGAGTCCGTTGCAAATGCAGAACAAAATCAATGGAAAAAGCAGTCGAGTCATGCTTCGCCCAGTTTTTTCCTCGTCGAATTTCGGCATATTCGTAAATACTCGTCGGAAACCATGAGGCGCACGTTTCTCTGCTTGATTGCTTTCTTTTCCCTGGCGCCTCTTCATGCGAAGATGCCTGTAGCGCTTGAGCAGCTGCGCTGGCGCGCACGGCCCGGATTTTCAGACAGCGACAGAGGCGGCCTCGTGCCTTCCGCAGAGATTCGTACAGTAGACAATTTTCCCGTAAGTTTGTTCACTCTTTTCCCTCCCGACTACGACGGAAAAACAAAACACTACACGCTCGAAACGAGCTTCGTCGCAGAGGAAGGCGACTTTGCATTTGAGGGACCGGCGGGCATCTTCATCCGCGGCCTCGGCGACAACTGGGAGCTCTTCATAAACGGGGTCCGCATTCGATCCGAAATGCACCTGGACGATTCGGGAGAAATTGCGCTGCGCCAGACATCGATGGGCATCCTGGTCCCGTTCGAAAAGTCTCTCATCAAACCGGGAAAGAACACAATCGTGCTGCATCTGGCCGGCCGCGCTTCGCCTTCGGCGCGAGTCAATCCGGCTGTGCCCGGATTGTTTTTCAGCAAGGACTACACGCTCGACAGCCTCCGCGCGCTCACCCACCGTTATTCGGAACGAGTCGATCTCGCCCTTCTCGCTGTGTATCTTTTCTTCGGACTCTACCACCTCGTGATTTATGGGGGAAGGAGACAGGACAGATACAATCTGTACTTCGGCCTTTTTGCTGTTACCCTGGCGATATACGGCTTCTCGCGCTCGTACGCGATCAATGAGGTCCTGCGGGATTCGTCGCTGGTGACGCGGATTGAAAATGCGTCGATTGCGCTTCTGATTCCTCTGTTTCTTTTCTTTCTTCACGATTATTTTTTTGGCTCCTGGAAACGAAAGCTTGTCTATGCCATTGCTGCATTCAACTTCACCTGGGCTGCGGCATTTCTGGTCGCTCCGTTTGACACCATCGCCTATTTCGCCGCGGTCTGGAAGTACGCTGCAATCCCCACGCTGCTCATCTATGCGCCCTGGCTGATTGTCGAATCCATCGTTCGGAAAGCGCGCGATGCGCGGGTTCTTGCGGCCGCACACATCGTCTTCATACTGGTATGCATTTTTGATCTTGTGCGCGATGTTTTCCATCTATTCTCGATGGAGCTTCTCTTTCAGTACGCTTTCTTCGGATTTGTCGTTTCGATCGCCGGGGTTCTCGCTGTTCGGTTTGTCAAAGTCTTCAATGAGACGGACAGGCTGAACAGCGAACTGGCGGAGAAAAACGCGACGCTGCGAGAACTGGACCGCATCAAAGACGAATTTATCGGAACAATTTCGCATGAACTCCGCACACCGTTAAACGGCATTGTTGGACTGGCGGAGGGATTGGCCGCGTCCGCGAGCAACCAGCCGGACCCGGATACGAAACGCACGCTCTACCTGATTGTGGAAAGCGGACGAAGGCTGTCCCGCCTCGTGGGCGACCTGATCGAATTCGTAAGACTCAAAAACCGGGATTTGAAGATTCAGGCAGTCTCCGTGCGCGTCGGCGATGCGGTTGACGTCGTCATTTCTCTCATCGCGCCGCTCATCGGATCGAAGCCGGTCACGATCGAAACAGAGATCCCGGCCGATCTTCCTGCAGTGCTTGCTGATCCCGACCGGCTGCAGCAAATTCTTTTTAATCTCGTCTGGAATGCAGTGAAGTTCACGGAACAGGGAAAAGTAATCATCCGCGCAAAACCGGGCGGGCGGCGGCTCAGCGATCCCGTCACCATTGAAGTTCAGGATACCGGAATCGGAATTCCGGAAGAGAAGCAGGAAGTTATCTTCGAAGCCTTCCGTCAGGCAGATTCGAGCATCGCACGTCCCTATTCGGGGGCAGGCCTGGGTCTGAGCATCACACGGTATCTTGTGGAACTGCACGGCGGAAGCATTCAGGTAAATTCGCGTCCCGGTGAAGGATCGCGGTTTTACTTCACGCTGCCCGCAACAGAAGCGGCATCAGCGCAGATAACGTCCGGAATCTACGCGCCGGCGCCTCGCACGGAAACTCCGCACACAGTCGAGACGGCAAGAAAACAGGCTGCGAGAATTCTTGCGGTCGATGATGAGCCAATCAATCTCGAAGTCCTTCGCACGCAGCTCAGTTTCGAAGGCTGCGATGTAATGACGGCCGAAAACGGCGAAGAGGCGCTCCGCCTTATCAAATCGAGCCCTCCGGATATGGTAATCCTGGATATCATGATGCCGCGCATTTCCGGATACCAGGTCTGCGAAGAAATTCGGAAAACATACTCTGTGCATGAAATGCCCGTGCTTCTCCTCACGGCGCGAAATCAGATCACGGATCTGCTGCGCGGGTTTGACGCCGGCGCAAACGACTACCTGACAAAACCCTTCGAAGCGCGCGAACTCAGCGCGCGGGTTCGCACTCTGCTGGCCGTAAAGCGGACCTCGGAAGAAAAGCAGAACATGCGCGCTCTCGAAAAAGAACTCGCAATTGCGCGCGACATCCAGCGCCTTGCCACAATTGTTGCGCTTCATCAGCGAAAT
>CAZUJO010000447.1:0-3304 GCA_964619995.1 uncultured Leptospiraceae bacterium | reverse complement strand
CTGAGTCAAAAGTCCCGGCTTGCGCGACGAGTAGCGTCCAGCTACCGGAACTTGAGTCGAAAGGAATTCTCGCGCACGTCAAATGCTGCCCGCGCACGAAAGCAGGAGATTCCGGACTGGATCTGGAGAGTCAGCCTGACCTCTCCATTCAAGCATGCGCAGAAGGAACGCTTTGCAGAGTTCCTGTGCATGCTGCACTCATGGCAAACGCGCCTGTGGGAAGAGCGTAAAGGAGACGGCGATGCGCATGAGCGTCGTTGCCAGTTCTATCCCGGACATGGCCGCAGATCAAAGTCCGGAGCCGTCCCCCTGCCTTCTGTATTGATGCGCAGGGCATACCAGCGTTATCCGCGCTTCACCGCGTTCCTCCAACAACTGGGTCTGTTGGAGCAGATGTTCGCGGAGCGCCGGCCATTCCAGCATGATTCAGAACTGAGCGAGGCTGTTCCTGGCCTCTGTCGGTATTTCGTGCTCAAGCCTGCAACAAATTCCTCTCATGGTGAGCCACAGTCGTATTGCAACCTTATAATGGTATCAGCAACACCCGAACTCTTGCGTGAGATGAAGCAGAGACACAGAACACCGCGTCAAAGTGTCATTCGTCAGCGCATTCTTGCCTGTCTGGTTAACGGCTTTGCGCTTGAGAATGACATCATCCGCGCCAGCGGAGGAAGCATCACGGAGAAACAAGTCACCCTTCTCTGTTCGCGCGATCCGGACCTCAGACGCACCACGGTGCGAGATAGAAATGGTTCGCCTGTGGCCGCTATTCATCTGCGAACAGTGATTCTGGAGCGGCTGGGGTTTCTTCGGTTTCAGACCAGGACATCCATCGTTGAACGAGCCATCAGGGACGCTCGCTTGCTCCTTCGCGATGAGGTGATGATCGGGGACGAAAGGTCAAGGCTGTGCGCCATGACACGCGTGGTATTGAGCACGGAGCTGTGCGATCCTGGTTTTCGCAGGCAATTCAGAACCCTGTTTCAGCGATCACTCAAAAAGAGCCAGAAATCTCAAGTGCAAAGCTGTCATGTGTAGCACTCCAATTGACGGGTAAATACCGTATTTATTCGAATAAATACGCCTGTGGGCCGGCACGATCCCCCGCGCTTTTTGCCAAAAAGGCCAAAAAGGCCAAAAATGCGAATTCTGGACGGCAAAAAACTTTTTCTGGAGCGCACCAAAAGGAGTGCAGAAAGGCCCTGAAAACAGGGCAAAGCGGGACAAAAATGGAGAAGCGAAGCGTGAAAAATAACCAACGCACCCAAAAAACTGCGCAAGATTGATTTCACATGTATGCTCCTGGCCATGCAAGAACACCAACTACTCACAACGACCCTGCCATTTTTGCAGGTGCCCCAGTATGACGTCACAATCCGCCGGTTCAATGAATGGCTTCGGGGTCGGCCCGTCACAGATGCGAATGTGCGCGAGTTCTTCCGGGATCGAATCGCCGCCGGATACTCAGCGAGGTCCATCAGGCTCCAGAAAGTGGCAATCAAGGCAGGAATCAGGAAGGCCTTCCCCTCGCATGACACGCGCGCAGGCGCAGCTCTGGACACTTTATTTCGGTCCATCCGCACACCCATACCCGAGACGCGACTTCAGAGTTCGGATATGTTCACGCAGAGCGAAATCAGGGCGTTGATCGCGGCCAGCCCCGAACGTATCGGACTGTTTGTGCGCGCCCTGTACAAGACAGGTGCTCGCATCAGCGAATTGCTTTCGATTCGGATTCGTGATTGCAGAGTTGGCAAACAGGTAGTCCACTGTCGGATCACGGGTAAAGGACACCGGGAGCGGAGCCTGACTCTGGACAGAAAGGTTTTTGACGCCGTGCAGGCCAGTCTCCTGCCAGCGGATTTCCTGTTTGAACACAACGGCAGACGATACTCGCGGCAGCATATGGCGCGGGAGATCAAGAAATATTGCCGCCTCGCTCTGGGTCGCGACATCCATCCACATGCACTGCGACACTCACGCGTGACACACATGCTCGCAGCCGGCAAGCCAGTGGAAGCTGTCAGCAAGTTTGTTGGGCACTCAAGGGTGGAGACAACGCTTCGGTTTTATGCACACAACTTGTTGCGGATCAAGGACATCCTGGAGGACGGACTGTGAGCCACGTTCCAAAACACAGAGTTGTGGAACCTTTCGCTCGGAGACCCGGCAATGGGCCGGCAGAACTTAACAAACATGTCTCAGGCACAGCATACCATTGGAACAGGACAACAAAATGAAACGGATAGTAATTGATCTCAGCGGCAACCCGGAAGATTTCCCGGTCCTTTCAACCTGGCCTCCCGCGCGACTCACAGAGGCCCTGCACGCCATGGTAGCAGCGGATCACAAAGAAGCCACGCGCGAACGCCTGCTTGGCTATGCGGCCATTCTGGAATCTGATCTGGAAGGCTCGCGGTCCAGGGGCCAGACAGCGGAGCCCCGGAAGACGCCCCTTCAGGATTACTTGAACATGGACTGGCATGAGCTTCCGCCGGAGTTGCGGGATCAACTCCTGGGTCTTGAAGTTACAACAGATGAAGAGCGAATGGAAGACTTCCTTCGGCGCAAGCGTCATCCCGGAGAGGAGAATCCGAAATGACGAAACAAGACGACTTCGATCGCTCTTTTATCCAAGCCGAGAGATCCGCCGGTATCTACTCATCCACAATCGACGCCTTCTACCGTGAAGAGCAGGTTCCAGAATCCCATTCCCATCGTGTTTCTCAGAGCCCTTTGAAGCCGCGCTACTTCATGAGGCATCTGGAGAATACGCCGTTCCGGGAGAGCATTCTCCTGAGATCCGATTGGCCTCCGTTGGATCGGGAGGACTTCCTGATTGCGCACACAAAAGAATACGTGGATGCGTTCTTCGACGGGCTTGCACCTCTCCGCTCATCCAATGGCCTTGGCTGGAGTCCGGAGTTTGCCGACTCGATCCGCTTCAACAACGCAAGTCTCTATCATTCGATTCGGTCTTCTCTGCTCCAGCCTGCAACGATATGCCTGAGCCCGACCTCGGGGTTCCATCATGCCATCCCAACCTGCGGCGGCGGATTCTGCACGTTCTCCGGCCAGGTGGTCTCCTCGATCAAGATTCTGCGCGAGTTTGGCTTGCGAGGTGCGTATCTGGACCTGGATGGTCACTTTGGAAACAGCATAGAAGACTCTCGCGACTTTGCTCCCGAGCTGAACGAGGCTGTGCCTCGCGGGTTCAACATCAATCCAGCAGGTGTTCATCAGAAATTCCTGGACAGCCTGCGCAAACACCTCGACGGCCTGGAAGCCGCGCTCATCAATCAGG
>CAZUJO010000446.1:0-3308 GCA_964619995.1 uncultured Leptospiraceae bacterium | reverse complement strand
TTGCGGCTGACACCGAGGACACCGACGATTGTGCCGTCCTCATCGCGGAGAGGCAGCTTGTATGTATCAAAATATTCAACACGGCCTTCCACGTTCGCCGGATCGCAGGGATTGTGGACCGGAACTCCGGAAAGCGCCTGACGGTCATCGTTCTCGAACCCGCGGATTCCTTTTTCTGGATTGCCCCGGACGAGTTCAGGATCCCAGCCGTTCTCAATATCAGTTTTGCCGTAGGTCTCTTCCGGAGTTTTTCCAACGGCGCGCGCAAACACTTCGTTGCACATCACCGTGCGCAGATCCCTGTCCTTGACGAAGATCAAGTCCACGGAGGTATTGATGATGCTCTGCAACAGACGCAAGTGATCGCCCAGGCCGTGCTCACCAAACATACGACAAAACTGTGCGACTGCACAATTCAAACGCAAGCAGAATACGATCGGTCAACTATGACGAAAGTCACAGTCATCGCACCTGCAACCAACGACGTGTTTTTGGAAACGAACGACATGAGTGATGTGATGAAATCCGAACGCCCGGAGGCTTTCGCGCGGACTATGATTTCGTTTGCCGTGGGCCGCGCCCCAAACGAAGTCGCTTCATGACAGTTTTCTACTCCTGGCAGTCGGACATTCCCGCCAATACAAACCGCGGTTTCATTGAAAAAGCCGTAGAATCGGCCATTTCCGAGGTCAACGCGCGCCGCAAGCTCGGGTTAACTCTCGAGCAGAATACGCGCGAAACCCCGGCCGCGCCGGACGTAGTTGAAAACCTGCTGCACAAGATCGACAACGCGCTCGTCTTCATTGCTGACGTCACTCCTGTGACGAAGGCCGGCAAGAACCCGATTCCAGATCCCAATGTGATGCTGGAGCTTGGATATGCGATCAAGGCGCTCACTGCCGACCGCATCGTTACGATACACAACGACACATTCGGCGATGTCCGCCATCTGCCCTTCGACCTGGGCCTCAAGCAGCCGCTTACCTATCGGGTAGATCCAGACGGAGACGACAAGGCCGGTCACCGCAAGGTGCTCGCCGATCAGATCGCGTCAAGAATCGAAGCGATCCTCAGCAAGACCTGATCCGCATCGCGGGTGCGGGCGCCGTCAGAGACCTGCGGCTATCTTCTCAGAGACTTCCCACAGCCGCGCGGCCAGCTCCGGATTCTGCGCGTCCTTGCGCGGAGCAGCGCGATTGCAGTCTGCGAAGTACTCACCCGAAACAGAAGCAGCGTCGGGATGAACAGCGACGTAGGTCTGCGTGGCCGCGCCCTGCGCTGCGCTTTTCAGAAACAACGGCTCGACAATCGCAAAACCGATTTGCGCAGCCGCGCCCATGTGCCGGCCGAGGTTTGTTTTGATGACGCCAGGGTGCACGGCCTTGGCGGTCTTTCTGGTTCCCTGGAAACGCCGCGCGAGTTCTTTTGCGAAAAGCAGATTTGCGAATTTCGACTGACCGTACATGGCCCAGGGCTTGTACGATTTCTTCGCATCGAGATTGTCGAACTCAATGCCGCCTGACGGGGCAGCCGAGTGCGCCGCGCTGCTCAGCATAACGACGCGTCCCTCGTCGGCAAGCCGGTCGAGAAGGCCGGTTACGAGAAGAAAATGACCCATATGGTTTGTAAAGAATTGCAGCTCGTAGCCGCATGCAGTCTGGCGCTCCGGCAGCGCCATGATGCCGGCATTGCAGATCAAAGCATCGAGCTTCACGCCTTCACGCTTGAGCGACTCCACGCATGCGCGCACGCTTGCCGGATCGGAAAGTTCACATGCGTATCCGCGGGAATCGTTCCCGAGTGGGCCGACGGCGCTTTGCGCCTTCTCGACCGTTCGCGCGGTTCCCAGAATGCGCGCGCCGCGCATGGCAAGCACACGCGCTGTTTCGGCTCCGATTCCGGAGTTGCTGCCGGTGATCAATATGGTTTTTCCGCGAAGATCAAGACCGGCCGTTACGTCTTCTGCGGTGGAACCGTAACCAAAACCGGACGGACCGGGTGGTTTGAGCATTGCAATGAGAGACATGGAACTCCTCGCGATGAAGGCATCGCGCAGTCCAATAAGGATGGAGCGAAGTCCATCGGCGAGCTAACGTTGCTCGAACGTTATTTTTTTTCTGCGGGCTCCGGCGTATCTGCCGCCGCCGTAAGGTCGTTGATCATCTGTTCCACCTGCCGAAACGCCTCCGGACTGCCGGGATACGACGGGTTGCTCCGAAAGGTTACGATTTTATCCTGCCCGCCTGACTTCACGTGCACCGTGTAAGGATAAAATCTCTGCCGTTCCGGCGCGCCATAATACGGGTTCAAATCCATAAAGCCGTTCGTGCGAATGAGCGACTTGAGCTTCGTGACCTGCGCTTCTGTAAGAGTTCCTTTCATGGTCTTTGAGCTCAAGGAAGAGGGAACGGAGCTTGCCGGCTGATCGAAGGTCTGCTGAATGCGCGTCACCCGAATCGAATTGCCATGAATCTCAACGTTCAGCGTGGCGGAAAGGTAGGCGACTTCGAAAGAATCGCCGCCTGTCTGATCCGATCGGCAGGCCGGCAGCGCAACAAGCGCGAAAAACCCGAGGACAAAGACTGGAGCGAGGATGTTTGATTTCATATTTTACCGTTAGGCGTAATGATGAAGCGAATCGGATTGCCCTTTCGTTCATACAGATTTTCAAGACACTGGTTCACTTCTTCGAGCGGATGGTGCGATGTGATGGAGGCAGACAGATTGAGCCTGCCGCTTGTGTAGAGTTCAATCAGTTCAGGAATCGCGCGCGAATCGCAGCCCAGAGATCCCATCACGGAGATTTGTTTGTTGATGACCATAAAAGGGAAATCCAGCTTGAATGCATGTTTTCCGATTCCCGCCATTACCATTCTTCCGCCCGGATTCATGGCGCGCACCGCATCGTCAAAGTTCGAATAGTGACCGGAGAAATCGAGCATAAGATCCACTCCGCCCGTCAGCTCCTGCAGAGTCTTTCCTGAGTGACGCACCTTGCGAAGATTGACTGCTTCGTCCGCTTTGTAAAGACCCGCATTTTCAAGCGCGCCATCGTCCACATCGAGCGCGATGACCTTGCTTGCGCCGAGTGATCGCGCGAGCGTCACGGCGTGAATCCCGAGACCGCCGCAGCCGTAGATCGCAACCACATCGCCAGGCTCGATTTTTCCGACGAACTTCAGAGCATGATACGGAGTCGACACGGCATCTGCGAGGATGGCGCCCTGATCAAAGGGGATCTGATCGGGCAGAAGCGTTAGATGCCTTTCCTCGATCGTAATCTGCTCTGCAAACGCGCCGTCCATGGC
>CAZUJO010000445.1:0-3314 GCA_964619995.1 uncultured Leptospiraceae bacterium | reverse complement strand
AAATGCTACGCTGCGGATTCCGCAATGGCTGTTGCAACAGACGCTATTCAGATCTACGGCGGCTACGGCTACACTAAGGAATACCCGGTTGAGAAATACTTCCGGGATGCAAAGATCCTTCAGATCTACGAAGGAACGAGCCAGATCCAGAAGAACGAAATCGCGGCAGGACTCATCAAAGAAGCCGCATCCAAAAACCGGTCCTGATCTTTTCAGATCGGGCCAGTTTCTGCCAGACCCGGCCACCTGCGGCCGGGTTTTTTATTTTCCGGGCAGCCAACTTCGCTCGACGAGCGGCGCCGCTCGTTCTATTCTAATTGAGATGGAAAAACGACAACTTGGTAAGAATGGTCCGTCCGTTTCCGCGATGGGGCTCGGATGCATGGGGATGTCAGAGTTTTACGGCGGCCGCGACGATGCGGAGTCAATCGCAACGATTCATCGGGCCCTGGAACTGGGCATCAATTTCCTGGATACTGCCGACATGTACGGCCCTCACCTGAACGAGGAGCTCGTGGGACGCGCCATTCGCGGCAAGCGGGATCAATTTTTCATCGCGACGAAGTTCGGAATCGTTCGTGACGCATCGAACCCAGGCGTGCGCGGTATCAGCGGTCGTCCCGAATATGTGAAGTCCGCCGTAGAAGGAAGTTTGAAGCGCCTCGGCATTGAAACGATTGATCTCTATTATCAGCACCGGGTCGATCCATCCACGCCGATCGAAGAGACGGTGGGAGCTATGGCAGAGCTTGTCCGCGAAGGAAAGGTTCGTTACCTGGGTCTCTCGGAAGCCGGTCAGGAAACGATTCGCCGCGCCATGAAAGTTCATCCAATCACGGCTCTGCAGACTGAGTATTCACTGTGGTCCCGCGATCCGGAGGACGGCATTCTTTCTGTCTGCCGCGAACTGGGAATTGCCTTTGTTGCCTACAGCCCCCTCGGCCGCGGCTTTTTGACGGGTCAGTTCAAGAAGTTCGAGGATCTTGCTGCGGACGATTATCGACGTCATTCGCCGCGTTTTCAGGGAGAGAACTTTCAGAAGAATCTTCAGCTCGTGGCGCAGATTGAAGCAATTGCCGCGGAGAAAAAATGCAAGCCCTCCCAGCTTGCCCTTGCCTGGGTACTTGCTCAGGGCAAAGACATCATTCCGATTCCTGGAACGAAGCGCAGGTCCTACCTCGAAGAAAACGCTCAGGCTGCGCAGGTTCAGTTGTCCCGCGCAGACCTCGATCGAATCGAAGCGGTCGCTCCGCGCGGAGTCGCAGCCGGGACCCGTTATCCGGAAGCAATGATGGGTTCGGTAGGACGTTAGGCGCCGTCTGCGCGAAATGTCATCGTCTCTTTCGTCGTGGGGTGGACCAGAGACAATTCCACGCAGCGAAGAGCGATGTGCTTTGCCGGCGGACCTCCGTATTTCTCATCGCCGATGATCGGAAAGCCAGCCTGACTGAGCTGAAAGCGGATCTGGTGAAATCTGCCGGTTTCGAGATGAACCTCAAGGAGAACGCCCTGTTCTGCACCTTGCGCCGTATCCATACGGCGAAACGTCAGAATGGCGAGCTGCGCGCCTGCTTCGCCGGCTGATGCTGGCATTGCTTTCAGCGCCTTTTCATCTTTGCGGAGATATCCTTCCAGCCGGCCTTCCGGAGGCGGATTGCCGGCGACGAATGCATGATAGATTTTTCCGGTCTCTCGTTCGCGGATTTGTTTGCTCAGCCGTGCTGCAGCCTTTGACGTCCGTGCGAAGACCATGACGCCCGATACGTCGCGGTCCAGCCTCTGCACGAGCCCCAGGTAGACTTCTCCCGGCTTCTTGTATTTTTCCTTGATGTAGTCTTTACAGATGCTCAACAAGTCGGGCCGTCCAGTTGAATCAGACTGCGACAGGATGCCGGCGGGCTTATTGACTACCAGAAGGTGGTTGTCCTCGTAAATGACTTCTGGTTTCATTTGAGCGTGAACTTTACCCGTATTTCGCGGACGGATGCGGTTCCTGAATCTGTGAAGATCCATCCACGAATGCCGTCTAACGCTGCGCGGTCAAGCAGGCCGCTTCCGCTGGACTTCACCAGACTCACCGAACGCACCGCGCCGTCTTTCTCAAGAGTCGCCGAGACCACTGCCGTGCCCGTGATCTGCATCTCTTCGGCTTCCGGCGGATACGGAATGGAGTTGAGCAGCTGCGAAATCGTTCCGGTGCGCGCGCCCCGGCGCGCGGCTGTGCCCGGATTCTGCGGCGGGCCGATGCCTGCGCCGGGGCCCGACGCAGGATTGAGCCGGCCTGTATTTTGATCCGAGCTGCCCATGATCAGAACAGCAAATCCTTCGGCCGAGCCCAGAGGCGGGGCAAACCAGAATCGAACAAAAAGGAGAAGAGCGACTGCCAGATGGAGCGCAAGACTGACTGCAATTGCTTTCGCGAGAGTCACTTTACGGGGAAGGTGTACTTCATTTCAACGATGCGGTTGTGTCCACGCACCATATTTGCTTCCTGCACCGCGCCGATGATCCGCGGAACGGCGAGGACTGCGGCAATGTTGCCTGCGTATTTTTGCGCGTCGAAATGATCGCGGAAGAAATTCCGCCCGGCCGCCCAGACGAGCACAGCATCGATTCCAAAATAAACAGAGAAACGAAACACAGTCTGCCCGGCGCTCATGCGCGGAGAATTCCATGACGCGTGAAGCACGCCCAGCCACGGAGCGACCAGGTTGAGAGTCTGTCCGACTGTATGCCACTTGGGTTCCAGCGGGGCGTATAGAAGTTCTTTGCCCTCGTCGCTGAGAAGAGGCTCCACGCGGATGAGCTTCTCCTGCTCAAAAATCCGCGAGAATGTGCGGACGTCTCCTGTTCTCCCCTCTAGGCGAAGCACAGTCATGGTCTGTTTTTCGCTGACGTTGCCGCCGTAGATGCGGTAGGTGTAAGGAGAGGTCCAGCGGTTCGCGAACAAATACGTAAAACCCATGGTCTCGGGTTCCATGCGGTAATTGTCCGGGTCGAGCCGGTTGAGCAGCGCTTCGATCTTCTGGCGGAGTGCCTCGGGATTGTCGGGAGATTCAAACGAGCGCCAGGTCTCAGCGGACAGAGCGCCCACAGAGAGCAGGAGCGCCAGTGCGCAGATCGCGGCGGAACCCTTACGTGCGCGCGGAAAGGAGAATGGCGACGTTGTAGACACCGTGGGCCAGAATCGCTGAAACAAGACCAGAGCGCCAGTACAAAACCCCGAAGGCAATCCCGCAGAAAAAGAGAAATCCGGAGGCCGGAAACGGATGCGCGATCGCGAAGCAGACCGCCGACATCACGATGGCCATTAC
>CAZUJO010000444.1:0-3327 GCA_964619995.1 uncultured Leptospiraceae bacterium | reverse complement strand
GGACTGGCTTCCGCAAACAGCTGGGAAGACGAAGATGCGGGAATCGATCCGTACTCGCTTCGCCGCTTTCGCCAGCCGCTTTTGAACGGATCGGTGGACCTGAATTTCGCGCGCAAAACGATCCTTCCCGATGTGCTCGGCGCTGTGCCGCGAAACCTGGCCGTTTACATCGGGCGCGTCGTTACGCGCAAGAAATGGAAAGACCCCTTCCCCGCGGAACTGCTTTCTTCGTGATCTTCACAGCGGTTACGCGAAAGTGCTTGCGAAAATAACCGATCGCATTTGAAGTTCGCCATGTCTGTGGTCGAAATTGCTCCCGGCGTCGCTGCATACCGCGCGGCCGACAAAACCATTCTGCTCGGCTGTCCGCCGGAAGTCATCAAGCACATGATGATGAAAGGCCTCGGAAGCCCGGAAGTGGTCGTCATTCCAGATACACCCTATCGCTTCGACGTCCTCCAAAACTGCACAGAGTTTCCGCTCTACTACTTCCTGTTCGTGGACCGTAACTTTCTTGCGGGAAAAAAGCTCACAATTGTGGGAACAAGCACCCAGCTCAAAGCGAACCGCAAGCTGCTGCGACTTACGCTGCTCGGCCCCACCCGCAAGGAATACGACGCTCTCGGCCAGAGCCACTGGTTTGATGAGCTGTACCGAGAAGCGCGCGCGCTTTCCGTAAAGGGCCAGGACGGACGGGAGCTTTCCATCGACGACTTCGTCGATTTCGTTCCGTTTTCAGGAGGAGTTGCAAAAATTCCGGGAGGAATTGACATCCTTCACACGGGGAAGGACCGGTATCAAATCGGCGGCGAAAAGATCGATCTGTCGTTTAACACCCCGCAGGCGCCTCCCTACGATCTGCGCAATGATTTCACAACGTCCATGCCGGCCCACTTCGGGGTGACCGTGCTCGGCGGAGCGTCCGGTTTCAACGCGGACAAACCCTGCTCCGGCCTGGTCATGCACTACAACTCCGAGCACATGCTGATCGACTGCGTGCCTTATCTCGATTACGCGCTCAATGCCAGGGGAATCTCAACGACGGAGATCCGGTCGCTCTTTCTCACGCACATTCACGACGATCATTGCAACATCTTTCCGCTTTTGCGCCTGTCGAACAAGGTGAAGCTGCTTGCGACTCGCGAGATTTTCTGGATGGCCATGATGAAGCTGTCCCTGCAGACACTCATGCCGATTCAGGATCTGGCGTCGATGTTCGATTTCGTCGAGCTTACTCCGTACGAAGTCACCGAATTTTATGGTGTATCCATTCTCCCGCATTACACAGTGCACTCCATTCCGACCATCGGCGCAACCTTTCAGATGAAAGAAGGATCCACGACGAGAAGCATTGTATTTGTGGGCGACAACAAAGCATTCGAAGACATCGAAAAAATGGTCGAAGCGGGAGTCGTGCGGAAAGAAAAGTTCGATATACTGAAACAAAAGTATACCGAGCAGCATGACATCCTGTTTGCCGATGGAGGCATGGGAATTCTGCACGGCAACCCGCGGGATGCGTTGAAATCCCAGTCGGACCGCATCGTATTCATGCATCTCGAGAAGCTTCCGCCCGAATTCGACGCGACGTTTTCGCATGCAGTTGCGGGCAAAAGATACAACATCATCCAGGGAAGTTACGATTCCTATATCATTCGCACCATGCACATCCTCAGCGATTCGTTTAAGAACATTTCGCATGCGTGGAGCACCGCGCTCATGAACAATTTCAGGATCGTAACTTTCAACAGCGGTGACATCATCTTCAAGCAAAACGAGCCGTCCAAGGGGGTGATCTACATCATTCTCACCGGCACCTGCAGCGTGATGGTTCATGACGGAAAGAAACTCGAGGAACGCACGCGCAAAGAGGCCGGCGACTTCGTGGGTGAAATGGCCGCTCTCGACCAGCACAATGTGCGCTCGGCTTCGATTGTAGCGGCCACGCCGGTCACCCTCTGCGCGATCGATGAAAAGCTGTACCGGGAATTCCTTACTTCCGAGCAACGGATCGACGAGATGCGCCACCTCTGGCGCGTGCGCGCTGAAATCGAGCGATTCTGGCCCTTCGAGGAGTTTGCAGACAATGTGAACGACCGAATCGCCCGCAGCGCCGCGCGAATCCGTGTGTCGGCCGGCAGCATGCTCATTGAACAGGGCAAAAGTGACGGCGAATTCTTCATCGTCGTGTCCGGAGAATACAGCGTGCGTCACAACGGAAAAGAGGTGAAAGTGCTCCGCAGCGGAGACATGTTCGGCGAGTACGGATCGCTCGATGAGACCGTGCGAAATGCAACCGTAACGGCCCTCTCGGACGGCGAAGTACTTGAAATTGCGCGCGGCGAGATCCGCCGCATCGTCGAGTCGGCGCCCATCTTCGCGTTCAGCATGCGCGAGATCATGATGCGACGCTCTCGCGAACTCAAGCTGCTTGCGACTCAGGGATAAGCGGGCGCGGGTACCGGGCGATGCGTTCCCGCTGCGCGTTATCACGCACGTTTATGACGCTTTACACCCGTCCGCGCGCGTTATCACGCACTTTCTTGACGCTTTACACCCGCCCGCGCGCGTTATTGCGCACTTTCATTGCGGGTTAACGCCGGCGGGCCTGCCTACCCGCTTCGCGTTATCACGCACGTTTATGACGCTTTACACCCGCCCGCGGGCATTATTGTGCACTTTCATTGCGGGTTAACGCGGGAAAACGGGGCCGGATTATGTCACATGCGAAGTGAGAAGAAAACCCGCGCGGACGCGGGTTTCATTGGAATCATCGCTTGAGGCCGAGGATTTCCTGGATCATCTGATCGCTCGTTGTGATCGTACGGGAGTTGGCCTGGAAGCCGCGCTGTGTGACGATCATATCGGTGAACTGGTCGGAGAGGTCGACGTTCGACATTTCGAGCACGCCGGCAAACATCTTGCCGCGTCCGCCGATTCCCGCTTCGCCTACGTTCGCGTCGCCAGAGTTCATAGACGCGCTGAATTTCGTTTCGCCTTCTTTCGTGAGACCTGCGGGGTTCGTGAAAGTAGCGAGCGCGATTTTCGCGAGCGGTTCTTTGACGCCGTTCGTATAGGTTCCTACAATGCTTCCTGTGTTGTCGATGCTGAAGGATTCAAGATATCCCATTGGATATCCGTCCTGCTCTTTCGCATGCGTTGTAAACGAGCTCGCGAACTGCGTAACGCCTTTCACTGCTCCGGCTTCGCCCATGTTCAGCTTGATCGTCTGAACCGCCGGATTGCCTGGAATGCGGAAGTTAACGTTCACGGTGAGCTTGCCGGAATTCTGGGTATCAACGCCGTCCGATACAGACTGCACGCGGC
>CAZUJO010000443.1:0-3336 GCA_964619995.1 uncultured Leptospiraceae bacterium | reverse complement strand
GTCCAGAGCCGGGATTTCAAGCAAAGCCGCGCCTTCGAATATGAGCCGCCGGGCGCCCGCATTTTCCGCGTCCTCAAGCAGCGGATGATCAAAGCAGATCAGGTCGCGTCCCTCGTCGATCGCGTAACGGGCGGTGATCAGGCCTCCGCTTTTTTCAGGCGCCTGCATCAGAAAGACGCGGGAAGCGAGGCCTGCGATGATTCGATTTCTCCTGGGAAAGCTCGAAGGCCGCGCGTCGAAGTGGGGAGGAAACTCACTCATGAGAGTCACGCGCTCGCGGTGTTTTGAGAGGAGCTTCAGGCTCGATGCAGGCCCGGCATGAAGGAGGCCCGATCCAAGAACTGCGATCGTAGTCCGGCCGAGCCGCGCGCATTCCTGATGCGCCTCTGCATCGACTCCACGGGCAAAGCCTGACACGACCACACCGCGAAGGGATCGAACCAGAATGCGCACCGCAGCCGTGACGACGGCGCTCGGGCGTCGTGTGCCCACGACTGCATCGGCCTGCAATCCCGGGCCGGGCCAGGCGCCGTAGAAGTAGAGAGCGGGCGGCGGATCATAGATGCTGCGCAGCGCTTCCGGATAACGTTCGTCTTCGATGGACACAAAGCCAAAACCATGGGAAGAGACCGCATCAGCCGCGCGGCGCGCCTCCTGGCGGGCCTGCTCACATTCATCGCGCGTGAAGAACTGCTCGAACGTGCGCGCATGCGCGGCAAACCCGCCCGAACGAAAAATGGCCGATCTGTAAGGAAGGCAGCTTGCGAAGATCCATGGGTCCATTCCTGCGAACGTAAAAAATCGCTGGATTGTTCCGAAAAGAAGCCGGCCATGGAGGCATGCAGCCGAATGCAAAGCTCGCATCGCAAATCGAGCAGGCATGCTTCGACCATCCGTGGAGCGAAACGATGCTTGCAGAAACGCTCGCAAACCCGGCTGCGAAGCTGCTCTGGCGGAATGCGGACAGCGGGGAACCGCTCGCATACCTGCTCGGGCTGCAAGGACCGGATTCAGTCGATCTTCTGCGCGTGGCCGTCCTGCCTGCGGCGAGGCGCAGGGGTCTGGCCGCTTCGCTGATTGAAGAACTGCGCGCCGTTACGCGATGCCCTGTTCTGCTCGAAGTCTCAGAAATCAACCGCGAAGCAGTATTGCTCTACAGGAAATGCGGCTTTCGTGAAATTTCGCGAAGACGGGCCTATTATGCCGACGGTTCTGACTGCATAGTGATGCAGGGTTGAATTCGCTTTCGGCGAATCGAGAAGCAATCTCACCTGAAACCATTTCGAGATGCGCAAATCGCTTGAGGCCTGTAAGGCGGCGGCCTCCTCTGAACCATTATGAGCGTAGAAAAGATCATCGCAGAACTCAAGGCGACGGGACACTTTACGGCAGAGCCGCTTTTTACTCCGGACCAACTGAAAAAAGAAGAGAACAGCCTCGGCATTGAACTGCCGGCGAGCTACAAACTCCTTCTGACCACGTTCGAACCCGAGATGAGCAATTTCTATTTCATCAAACCCCGGCGCGACAGCAAGGATCCCGGTCTGATTGTTTTCGCCACCTGGGACGACGATGAGTTTGCATTTGATTCAGCCCGGGGAATGCGCGTCCGCACGATTCTCCGTTCCGACATGAAAGGCCGCGAATGGGAGGATTTCGACGGATGGCTGGCTCATGCATGGAGCATGAGCAATCGACCCATCGGCACGGAATGAGGCCGATTTGCCGAAAAAAAAATGACCGATTTCTTGCTCCTCCTTCGTAACCGCGACAGGAGGAACTCATGTCCGAATCAGAAACACAGGAAGCCGCGCGGGACGCGAAAGAGCAATTAAACAACTGGGTGGCCGTCGCAGTCGCACTCATCGCCACGTTCACGGGGGTTACGAAGATCAAGGACGACAACATCGTCCAGGCAATGCTGCAGTCGAAATCCGATGCAGTCGACAAGTGGAATGAATCTCAGGCCGCCAAAATCAAGCTGCACATTGAAGAAGTTGGCAAGAAGCAGGTTGACCTCGACTTGCTGAGCGCATCGGGGGCGCATGCGCAGCATCTGCGGGCAGCGCGCGAGGAGTACGAAAAGGCCATTGAGAAATACAAAAAGCGGGCGGACGAAGCGCAGGCAGCCGCGAAACAAAACGAAGAGAGCTATGACAGGCTCGGATATCGCGACGATCAGTTCGACATGTCCGACATGTTCCTCTCGATCGCAATGTCGCTCCTTGCGGTGGCTGCCCTCACCGGAAAACGGTGGCTGTTCCATTTTGCAATGGTGCTGAGCTTTTTTGGAGTCCTCATGGGCGTGGCCGGATTTGCGGCGCTTCCGATCCATCCGGATTTCATCGTGAAGTTTCTTACGTGATGCGGGCGGTAACCCCCCGCATTTTCGGCTGACGGATCAGGAAGGAGCAACTTTAGATTCGAGGCGCTGGACCTGCTCCAGCATGGATTTCTCCAGCGCTTCGATCTGTGCGTTTGTCTGCTCTTCCGTCAATCCGCGCGGAACGTAGATGGGCTCGGAATATTCGATGAAATGCCGCGCGCGGAACTTTGGAAGCCTGTGACGGTCCCAGCTGTGCGCTTCGTACGTGCTGTCGAATGCGGAAAAGAAATGCACGATGGGCAGGCCGGTTGCTGCCGCAAGCTGCACAACGCCGGGCTGCACTTTGTAGACGGGACCGCGCGGACCGTCAGGCGTAAAGATCGGCACCCAGCCGTCCTTGAGCCGTTTGAGCAGCGCGCGAAATGCGGCGGCGCCGCCCTTGCTTGTGGAGCCGCGCTCCGAGTACATCTGAAAACGCCGGAACGTCTGATAGATCATCTCCCCGTCTTTGGACTGAGACACGAGCGGAGTCAGCTTGATGCCGCGCTTCTTTCCCAGATACTTCGAGCAGTGGTGCGTGAGCGATATGATCTGGTTGTGAAATCCCGCCAGGATGAAACCCTTCTTCTGCGCGAGGAGCTCTTCCGTCTTTGGCGGAATGACTACTTCCTTCACGCGAATGAAGAAAAACCAGAACTCAATTACGATTTTGGCCGCGATGCTGATCCAGAATGCGCTCATGCACGCACCTTTGACTTTCTGGCAGATCCGCGCACGGGACGCGAAGACGAATGAATCGGCGATGTGCGGCTGCCTGAGCGCGCTTTCGCGGGCTTTTTTTGCGTTCGCAGACTCTTCGCCTTCTTCTCATTCAGAAACTGAAACATATCTTCGGGCTTTTTGAACTGATATTTGTGGTCCTTCGCCGTGCGAGAACAATTGTCCGCCGAATAATCGCGGCAGATCTGGGGGCGCGTTTCGTAGATGCTGCAGGCTCCGTTGGGCAGGAG
>CAZUJO010000442.1:2822-3351 GCA_964619995.1 uncultured Leptospiraceae bacterium | reverse complement strand
GCTCATTTTGTCCTCACCTCAAGATCAAAAGCCTTTCAGATTTAGAACTATTCTAAAATAACCGATCGGACTCCCGGAATCAAGTCTTTTTGATAATTTAAGTTTCACTTTTTTTTGACTCCGATCCCCTGAATCGTCTCTTAGACCCGGCCCGGTTCCTGGAGGTTCCAATTGATTCAGCCCCTTCCCATCGAAATCCTACGTTTTCGGAAGGCATTTCTGGCCGCCATTCGCCGATTTTTCGATAACCGGGGCTACCTGGAGGTAGAGACGCCTGCCCTGAACCCGACCGGAGCCGTAGAACCCTTCATAGACAGTTTTGGGGTCCAGAGAACGGGGCCGAGAAAGAGCCCGGAAGCCGGCCCGAACAGCCCCCTTTACCTGATCACGAGCCCCGAGTACAACCTGAAGGTGCTGGTTTCCCGTCTGGAACGCCCAATCTATGAAATCGGCCATGTTTTTCGGGCGGGCGATGTGGGTCAGGAGCATACCGAAGAATTCCTCATGCTCGAATGGTATCGCCCGGGTG
>CAZUJO010000442.1:371-2812 GCA_964619995.1 uncultured Leptospiraceae bacterium | reverse complement strand
ATCGAGGAAACGCATGGGCTTTTTGCCTCCCTCGCAAAAGAGTTCCCCCTCCCCGGAGACCTGCGCCTGGACCCGCCCGCTCAGAAGTCGGTCACCCAGCTTTTCCGCGAGTGCGGCTGCGAGGGACTCTCGCGCGAAGCCCTGCTGAAGTTTGCCCGCACGAGGGGCCTGGGCGGGGAGGACGATCGCTATGATGAGTTGTTCTTCTCTATATTCCTGAATCATGTCGAAGCGAAGCTGAACGCGCCATCTCCGGTGTATGTGACGGGTTACCCGAAAGAACTCGCAGCCCTGAGCCGGGTTGAGGGGGAGCTGGCGCGCAGGTTCGAAGTCTACTGGAAAGGAATCGAACTGGCAAATGGATATGAGGAACTGCATGGACGCGTTGAGCATGAAAGCCGCTTCGCGGAGTTCAATCGCATGCGCGAACAAACAGGCCGCCCTCCCATGGAATCCGATCCCCAGTTTCTGAGGGCTGCAGAAGAACTGCCGCCCTGTTCTGGAATTGCGCTCGGTGTCGAACGGCTTATGATGGTGTTTCTTGGTGCAAGGAGCATTGCCGAAGTCAGTCCTTTTGCCTGGTCAAAGCTCCAATCCGCCGATATTAGGTAGAGAATATGCATTTCCGAAACCCACTCCTCCTTTCTATTATTGCCGCAGCGATCGTCTTCGCTCAGTGCTCTGCGCCTAAATCCGAAGTCACCGAACAGGCAGAATCCGCCGGAAAAGAAATCGCGGCGAACGTCGAGCTGACGAACGCGGATCTCGACAAGTCGCAGAACTGGAACGAGCTTGCAAAACTTCTCTCCGGAGTGGAGGGCCCGAAGAGCGACAGCCCGGCTGTGAATCGCCACCGCGCGCTCATGAAGGATTTCTGGGCGCGGATTCAGAAAGAGAATCTCGAGCCAATCGCCGCATGGCGCGACAAGAACCTGCCCGAGTCTGCAAAGTCGCGTAACGTTCTGTATCCCCTCTCAGGCGCCGACTTTCTCAATGCGTATGCATTTTTTCCCGGCGCGCGAGAATACATCCTCATCGCCCTCGAACCTCCGGGAAGCGCGCCCCGCCTCGATCAAATGACAGAAGCGCAGCGCGAATCAGGACTTTCGGCGGCGCGCAGCGCGATCTGGACGCTCGCGCAGAACAACTATCTGCAGAGCCGCATCATGCACGATCAGTTTAACAACCCGTATGTGACGGGCACGCTTCCTGCGTTTCTCATCATGCTCGGAGGACTCGGTCATGAAGTGGAGTCCGTCCAGGACGTCAGCATCGGAAAGACGGGTCAGCTTACGAACGCCGCGGAAGGAAAAACGAAAGGCGTTTTGATCCGCTACCGGGACGGCAAAGACGGACAGAAAAAGCGGCTCATCTACCTTTCGATGCGGCTTGGAAAAGAGACTGCGGAAAGCGCCAGTCCCGAAGGAACGTTCCTGCGAAACATCGGCCGGCGGAACACGCTTATGAAATCAGCCGTTTATATCCTCGGCTGGGAAAGCATGAAGCTGCCGCATGACGTCATTCTGGGCCAGAGCGATCTGGTGATTCAGGACGATTCCGGAATTCCTTACAAATCATTCCAGGACGGAAAGTGGAACGAGAAACTCTATGGCACGTACGTTCGTGCGCTCCCCGTCGGCGGAATTCCCAACCCGCCGCAGCAGGCTGATCTTGCAGCCGCCTACGCGAAGGGGGCCAACCCGCTTCCATTTGCGTACGGCTACGGAATTCTCCGCGGCAAAGGTCAGTCCAACCTGATGCTTTTCACGCGGCGCTGATGCGCGAAATCCACATCCGCCGCCTCCGCTACGATGAGGCGAAGGCAAAGCTGGAGCGCGAAGTCGAGGAAGCATATCTGGCCGGAGAGACTTCGGTCGACATTGTCCACGGCATTGGCGGCGGCATTCTCCAGAAGATGGCCAGGGAGTTTGTTGAGTCCTCGTCCATCTTGCGAGAGGTTCCGCAGTTTTCCAATCCAGGCGTTCTGCGGGCCGAGGTGCTGAGCCCCGGCAAAGACACAATCCGCAACTGGATGCGCCGTTAGACTGCTTGACACCGGGTTTCCGCGCCGGAACCTGAATCATGAACAACTCCTTCGGCGCAAGAGCCAAATTCTCGTCTAAAGCCGGTTCCCTCGATCTGTTCCGGCTTGATGTTCTCGAAAAACAGGGCGTGGGCAACATTTCCCGCCTTCCCTACTCCATCCGGGTTCTGCTTGAATCCGCTCTCAGAAACGAAGATGCATTTCAGGTTCACAAAGAAGATATAGAAAATTTATCAAAATGGGATCCCACCAAACAGAGCGACCGCGAACTGCCGTTCAAACCGGGCCGCGTCGTTCTCCAGGACTTCACCGGCGTTCCGTGCGTCGTGGATCTTGCAGCGCTCCGCGGCGCGATGGTGCGCATGGGCGGAGATCCGGCGCGCATCAACCCGATCGT
>CAZUJO010000442.1:0-361 GCA_964619995.1 uncultured Leptospiraceae bacterium | reverse complement strand
GATCGTGCGCGTGGACCTTGTGATCGATCACTCGGTTCAGGTGGACTACTTCGCATCCAGCGACGCCCTCAAAAAAAACATGCAGGTAGAGTTCGAACGAAACCGCGAACGCTATGAATTTTTGAAATGGGGCCAGGGCGCATTCCAGAACCTGGGCATTGTTCCGCCGGGCATTGGCATTGTGCATCAGGTCAACCTTGAGTATCTGGCGCGCGGCGTTCTTGAGAAAGACGGCGTCGCCTATCCGGACAGCCTCGTCGGCACAGACTCGCACACGACCATGATCAACGGCCTCGGCGTACTGGGATGGGGCGTGGGCGGCATCGAAGCGGAAGTGGTCATGCTCGGCCAGCCGCTCTAC
>CAZUJO010000441.1:0-3364 GCA_964619995.1 uncultured Leptospiraceae bacterium | reverse complement strand
CCGGTCCCCGACGTTGTATTTCATATCGTTCGAGGGAACAGGCTGCGTGATCTTCAAAGTCCTTGTCGGTGCGCCGCCGACGGAAAAAGGCTCGGTCGCAAACAACGCAGTACCGTTTGAATTGCTCAGCTGCAACTGGACTGCATTCCCATACTCCGTTGCTTTCCAGTCGTAAGACCCTTTGCCATTTGAACCTGTTGAAACGGTGGCGATTTCGCGGACCGGGTAGCCTCCCTTCATGGTGAAGAGCTTCTGATTGGTGCCGCTGCGTGCGGTCCAGGTCAGCCTGTAGGTGCGGCCCGATTCAAGTTGAGCCCCGGCTCCCGGGAATGTGAACCCGTCCGCGTGCAAAACCGCTCCGCAGAGGAAAAGAATAAGGAAAGATGCTTTTTGCCAGGCGGTCATTTTGGGTTCTCCTTCTTGCTCAGACGCGTCCCTTTGACGGGCGTGCGAAGAAAATCAACTGTCAACCAGTTTTTAGCCGCCGCCAATCGAGCCAGGAATCCTTCGACCCGGCCGAACTGTAATTGCCGTTCGCACAATCCGCTCCGGTCCCGGCGCGAATGTTCCTGTTCATAGCCGGAGCCAGATCTGCCTCTGCAGATCTGCAGAGGCAGATGTACGCCGATACGCAGCACCCAAATGGCGCATAACGTTATTCTGGCAGAGCTGGTGCAACAGGCTGCCGGCCGGGGCGGCCTTGTTATCACGCAACGAACGTACGTTTTACACACGCGGCCTGTCGTTATTGCGAACATTTCTTGCGTGTTAATCCGCCGCGCCGGGCGGGGATGAAAGCGCTTTGAATCCCCGCATTTTTCTTTTGTTGACGAGACGGCTTCCCTTTCCCTTCCTGCAAACATGTCCCGGCGCCTCACAGCCGTCGCTCTGGTTGCAAGCCTCAGCCTTCTCGCCTTTGCCGGCCTGGTGGGACGGGTTCACGTGCACAGCAACGGCGTGGTGCACAGCCACAGCCATTCGACGTCCCACGATCACGCAGACAAAAGCGTGCCGAGCAGCGACATTCCTTCCAGTCTGATGAAGGCCTTCCTGGCGGTCAGTCTGCCTGCTGCTACGTCCATACTTGCCATTTTATTCGCCGCGTTCTTTGTCATTGCGAGAATGGAGCGCGTAGTTCCCGCCGCGGTTCAAATCCGGGCCGCGAGCTTCGAACGGATCCGCGACGGCACCGTGCGCGTGCCTTCCGGTGTCTCTCTCACAGTCGGTCAGCGCGCCCCTCCTTTCACCTCTCCCATCGTTTGAGCCATTGTTCCCTGACGGGAACAAAAGGGAGGAGAGGTTATGCCCGGATCACGGGTCCAAGTTCAGCAAGCATCATCATTACACCACTGGTTCGATTCGATCATCGCGCTTTCGCTGCGACGCAGACGGGTCGTTCTCGCAGGCGCGTTCTTTCTCGCAACGGCGGGCGCCTACCTCGTATCGAGACTGCCCGTCGATGTTCTGCCGGATCTCACGCGCCCGTTCGTGACGCTCCTCATCGAATCGCCTGGACTTGCGCCGGAGGAAGTTGAGACCCTGGTCACTGCTCCCATAGAGTCCGCGCTCCTCGGCGGACCGGGCATTACGCGGGTGCGCAGTTCTTCGGGCCGCGGCGTTGCTCAAATTCACGTAGAGTTCGCATGGGGAACCGATCCGTACCGCAACCGGCAGATCGCGCGAGAGCGCGTCGACAACGTTCAGGGTCTTCCGCGCGGCACGCAGGTGCGGCTCGGTCCGATCAGTTCGATCATGGGCGAAATTCTCCTGATCGGCGTAACCTCGAAAGAAAACAAGACGAGTCCCATGGAGCTGCGCACGTTCGCAGACTGGACCTTGCGAAAGCAGCTTCTGTCCGTTCCCGGCGTCGCTGAAGTCAGCACGATTGGAGGGGATGCGCGTCAGTTTCAAATCTTGATCAACCGCGATAAACTTTCGCACTACGATGCTGGTCTATTCTCCGAGAACCGTTATCTGACATTCCTCGGCATGAAAGACGCCCTCCGAGGGCTGGGTGAAAACACAGGCGGCGGATTCCTGGAGCGCGACGGACGCGAGATCGCCGTGCGAAACCTGGGCAACATCACCGGCATCGCGGATCTCGAAAACGCAGTCGTCGGCTTTCGTGGAGGGTCGCCGGTTCGAATCAAAGACATCGCCGTCGTGCGCGAAGGCGCCCGGACCAGGAGGGGCGACGCAGGAATCAACGGCGAACCTGCCGTGATTCTCATTGTGCAAAAGCAGCCGGGAGTCTCGACCCTTGATCTCACCGAGCGAATCGAGGCGGCCGCCGCAAAAATTCAGGGCGCTGCTGATCCCGATATTGTGATTCACCCCCATCTCTTCCGGCAGGAAGACTTCATCGAAAGAGCCGTCCACAACGTCTCCGACGCGATTCGCGACGGATCGATCATCATTCTTCTCGTCGTCGCCGTTTTTCTCTGGAATCTGCGCGCATCCCTCATTACGCTCATCACGCTGCCTCTGGCGTTGATTGCGGGCATTGCCGCTGTTGCCGCTCTCGGCTATGACCTCAATACAATGACGATGGGGGGACTCGCCGTCTCCGTTGGTCAGCTCGTCGACGATGCAATTGTCGATATGGAAAACATATTCCGGAGGCTGCGCGAAAATCAAAAACTCCCCCGCCCCCTTCCGGCGCTCGATGTAGTATTCGCCGCATCGTCCGAGGTTCGCAACAGCATCGTCATTGCGACGGTGGTGATTATACTCGTCTTTTTGCCTCTGTTCTTCCTCGACGATCTTGCAGGACAGCTTTTCCGGCCGCTTGCCGTAGCATACATCGCCGCGCTCTTCGCATCGCTTCTTGTTGCACTGACCGTCACGCCTGTTCTTGGATACTATCTGCTTTCGTCCCGGCAGAACCGCTCCGAAGAAACGGCAATCGTACAATGGATCAAACGACTGCAGGAAAGGAACCTGCGCTTTCTCCTCGACAGACCGGGCCTTTCTTCCGCTGCGATTCTCGTGCTCTTCATTTTGGCGGCAGCTCTGGTTCCTTTCTTAAAACAGGATTTTCTTCCTGCATTCAACGAAGGTGTGCTCACCGTGTTCGGCGGCCTGCCCACCGGAACGTCTCTCGATGAGTCTGTCCGGAAAATGAAAGAGGTGGAGGAGATTCTTCGCACAACGAAGGGAGTCGGCGAATTCGCGCGCCGCACGGGCCGCGCCGAAGGTGATGAGCATGCGAGCGGACCTCACATTTCCGAAATCGAAGTGCAGCTCGAAACAGAAAAAAGCCGCCTTTCGCGCTCCGAGATTACCGCTGCACTGCGCGAACGATTCAAGAATCTGAAAGGCGTCGACGTGGACATCGGTCAGCCCATTTCGCACCGCATCGATC
>CAZUJO010000440.1:0-3365 GCA_964619995.1 uncultured Leptospiraceae bacterium | reverse complement strand
GGGCCAGCATGGATTCGGGATCCAGTCCGTTTGAGAAGAAACCATCCACCGAAGAATCGAGAATCAACGCGCGGCAGGTTCGGTCGGCGGCAAGATTCTCAAGCATCCGGGAAAGGGATTGGATCAATTCCGCGTTGAGAGCATTCAGGGGAGCGCGGCCCATCGTCACCCTGGCGATTCCATCTTGCGCTGCGATTGTGAGCATATCGCAGTCTGGGCCTGCCCCCGAAACGGGCAAGCCCATTCAATCCCCTGCAAACTGGTTGCCTCCGCGCAGGGAGGATTTTTCGGATACTCATGGCACGTTTTCTGTCCGCCGGCGCGCTCGCGCTGATTCTTGCATGGTCCGGTTCGTTTGCAGACACGATCTTGCTGAAGAACGGCAAGCGGCTCGAAGGCACGATCACCTACCAGGACGCGGAAGTCGTGCACCTGGCCTCCGGCCCAAAGACGCAGATTGTCAGAAAATCGCAGATCAAACGGATGACGTATTCCCCGCCGCCGGCCGCCGAATCGCAGATGCAGCGATCCAATCCGGAAGACCGCGAAGCTCAGGCGCGCGCGGAGAAAGAGAAGGAACGCAAGCTCAACGAGCAGCGCGAGGCCGAACGCAAACGAGCTCAGATCGCCGAAGCAAAACGCCGCGAGGAAGCGCGGCTCAAAAAGGAACGCGAAGAAAAACAGAAACAGGAAGCGATCGCCGCCGAGAAGAAACGCCAGGAACAGGAGCGGATGGCGCGCGAAGAAAGTGAACGAGCGCAAAAAGAAAAGCTGGCCCGCGAAGAGGAAGAGAAACTCGCCCGCGAACGAGCTGCCGCAGAGCGCGCAAGACAGGAGCAGATCGAAAAAGAAAGAGAAGAAAAAGAACGAATCGCCGCCGATGAAAAGCGCAAAGAACAGGAGCGAATAGCGGAAGAAAGGCGGACGGCCGAAGAAAAGAAAGAGGCGGATCGCCGGGCGGAAGAGCAGCGGATTCTCGCGGAGAAACAGGCAGAGGAAGCGCGGCTGGCGGAAGAACAACGGCGCGTCGAGGCTGAGAAGCAGGCGGCGGTCGAACGCTTGATGAATCCCAACTATTTGCGGATCGGCGCGTCCTATCTGCGCGGCACAGACACACAGAGCGCCGCGGGCGCCGCTCTCTATAATCTGCAATCTTACTCGCTGTTTACAGGCGGATATGGATTTCGCGACCGATATGCAAAGGGGAACGATCCCGCGGGCCTGCTGAAGAACGCAGGCACAGACCATGCGGCAAGCTCCGCAAACCCCTCGTCCGTGTTTGAGCCGGACGCTCAGAAGGGGGGCAGACTTCAGCTGCTGTACGGAACGGGCCGGTGGCGGTTCAGCCTGGACGCGGAGCGGCTTCGCAATCATTCCATCTCTCGAATCGAGTACGGAACGGGACTCTCGGGACCGTTTTCCGCTTTTACTGCCGCAACATATACTGCGCTGTCAGAGGCAGCCGAATCGCGAACCGGAGGAAGACTCCGCGCAGACTACTCGGTGTATCGCAGCAACCTGCTCGACTTCTTCCTTTCTGGCGGCTACATATCAAAGTCGCTTAACGTGTCCGGGCAGACCATTCAAAACTCTGTGGCGGGCCCGCAGTCAGGCCCGGCCATCCTCGCAGACGAAGAGGCCAAAAGCAAGTCAAGGGGAGGAACCGCCGGATTCGGCGTTCAATTCGGGCCCGAGCATATTGGCGGCATTATCAGACTCGAAGGATACAGCATGAAAAGCTCGCTTTCGGCAAAAGCCTTGGGCGCTGGCCGCTTTTTCACGTTCACTCCGGGAAATGGCGGGCAGCCGGCATTCCCGAGCATCGAACAGAGCGGCCGCGAAAAGGGTGCGTCGATCACAGCGGGCATGTACTGGAAATTCTACGAGCGGTACTTCCTGCTCTGCGATCTTACAATCGATTCGGCCCGCTTCTATCCGACCTCCACAAAAACCTTCGGCCTGGATTATTCGACGGATCCGTTTGACGCGGGCGCTGCAGCTCTCTTTCCGGGACTCTACACAGGAAACCGTGTCATCGCAGCAGAACCGGTTCGCATCCTTTCAAGCAGTCTGTCGCTGGGTCTCGGTGTTCGCATGGACTTTTCGCGCTAGAGATCGCTTTGAGGCGCGATCGGCGCGATATTCAAGTTACCTCAACTATTTGCCGGCTTCGCGCCAGCCAGAAATGTCCAATGTGTCTGATGACCTCTGCTTGACAGCAGGGCGGCCGGAGGCATTTCCATCGCATGCAGGTTCAGAATTACATGACGAAAGATCCGGTGGCAGTCGTGGACAGCGATCCGCTGGCCCGGGTGGGGGAGGTTTTTGACGTGGAGAAATTCCGACACCTGCCCGTCGTGGATGAATCCCACAACCTCGTCGGCATTCTCTCAGATCGCGACCTCCGCAACATTCAATGCGCCATGGAAATTCTCGAAACCAGCGTTTCTCATGAACAGAAGGTCCGCGTAAAGGATGTTATGACGGCCACAGTTCGCGCCATAGAAGGCACGGATTCCATGAAATCAGCGGCAGAACTCATGGTATCGCTCCGGGTGGGAGCCCTGCCGGTGGTCGACGGGAAGAAACTGGTCGGGATTCTGAGTTACACGGACGTCCTGCGAGCCTTCATTTCCCTCTCCTGAGTCGCGGCGAATTCGAACACACACATTCGCCTGCAATACCAGGGGTGGGACTGATTCTCAAAATCCCGGTACACGCCAGTCAAAGGAGGGGTCCAAACCGGATCGACTCCGCGATGTTCCGCGAACGGCCGCGCAGCCCGGGTCGAAATGAAGAATCGCGTTCGCATTCCAGCCCAGGATTTTTTTTCTGGTCACAAGATTTTTTAATTCTAAAAAGGGAGTGCTTCTTTTTGAAAGCAAATTCCTGTATCAAACAAAGGCAATAGATTGGTTCGCTGGAATTTTCTCACTGACAGCCTGGAAACGGGCGCGCTCTATCTTGACTGTAGATCAGAAGAGCAATACAAATCCGCCTCTTTGAAAGAGGCAATCGGGTGCGCGTTCATCAAGAAACCGTACGGCTCCGGCGCAAGCTCGCTGGCGAAACTCGGCGGGTTTCTAGCGGACGTAAAAAAGAAAACCGAAAGCAAGTCTTCTGTGATCTGCTTCGACGAAGGCGAAGGTATGTATGCATGCCGGCTCGCCTGGATCTTGATCGGCATGGGAATCAATGCCAAGGTGCTGTCCTATAAATTTGAAGAGACCCCGGCAGAATGGCGCACGCCAGGAAAGCTGCAGCTTGCATCGGAACCGGGCAAGCCAATGCCGGTAAAATCAGTAACCACAATCAGCCAGCTCCAGAAAGATCTCACTCGCGTGCAGCTCATAGACAGCAGGACT
>CAZUJO010000439.1:0-3371 GCA_964619995.1 uncultured Leptospiraceae bacterium | reverse complement strand
AAACAGAGTGGTCCACTCAGCTCATCCTCAACCAATCCAAACTTCGCACTGCTTATGGTCACGTAGTTCAGGCGCAGGATTTGAACCGCGAAAAGCGTTATGACGACGGAATTGATCATTATCGCCTCGCGAAAATTTTTGGAATCAGCCTGCTCCGCGGACTTGAAGAAGATCCCGCAAAAGCAAAGGCCATCGACGATAAATACAAGCTCGATCTGCTCGATGCATCCGGCGCGCGTCCGGCGCATTCACCGGCCGCTGCCGCTCCTTCAACTCCCGCAGCGCCGGCAAAATAATCCGGCCAAACAAACACTTGACGGCGCGCCTCGCGCCGTCGCACTCTCCTGGTGCACCGTCCTCTCTTCTTTCTCATAGCCCTGGTCTGGGGCTGCATCCCGCTCTCCGCGCTCCCTGAAGAAGTCCCTGTTATGCTCGACCCGGGGCACGGGGGCGCTGTGGTCACGCGCAAAGACGACAAGTGGGATCCGGTCACGCGGCAGTATCTTGATTTCTACCTGTCGGGAATGGTTTATCAGCAGTACACGGAACAGGAGATCGTTCTCGATCTGTCGAAACGGGTGCGCCGTTACCTGGACCTCACACGAACGGATGAAGGCTGGGAAGAGTTTCAGAAAATCCTTCGCATATTCTCCGATCAAAACGAATTCAGCCGGATCGTTTTCAAAACGGACATGTCGCGCGACGACGGCTGGCAGAACCGGGGCAAGCCTGTGAGCGACCCGGAAGTGAATGCGCCGTACCGCATGTACGATTTCCCCGATCCGAAGAAGGATATGCGGATGGAAATGGGGCGGCTGTCCTACATCAACAGCAAGAAGCCCTATCTCGTTCTCGCTCTCCACCTGAATCCCGCTGAAGGAAGCAATCCGGGCGGAATGGGCGCCGTCCTCTCGCCCGGCTATACAACGTTTGATCTCCTCAGAAAGATTACGCTCGGTCAGGCCAACCCTTCCCAGTTCATGAACTCACCCTGGATTCAGCGGGCCGCCTGGCTGATTTCGGACGCCGGATTCAATCAGCTCGAAAGCGCAAAGGGCGACGCATGGGTTTACTTTCACGGATTTCGCATGCTGAAAAACGGCACCCCCTGGATCGGGAAGAACCGCGGTATCCGCTGGAACATGGTGATGTGGCGCTATGCAGATCCGCCGGGCTGGGAATTGAAAGCAGCCCGCGGCGGACCCGGTCCGTACGCTTTGAAATATGCAGAATGGAGACCGGAAGGAAAATTCTGGGAACGCGAACAGAGCCAGACGGAGCTCTGGCGGCGCGAGGGCGGACCGCTGGGCTTTGGAGGCGACAACTACTACGCGAGCGACGAACTCATGCGCTTCGTGCAGATGGGACTGCCGATTCAGGTGCCCGCACGCAGAGCCCCCGGAGCCATGGGCGAAATTGTTCCTCCTTTCGTGAGCACATACGGTCTGCCCACGTTTGCCAATGCCATCATTGCCTATCTTGAGATCGCACATCTCAACCGTACGCGGGACCGCACGATGGTCCTTGAAAATCAGGAAGAGCTCGCCAAAAGCATGGCGGCGGGCATTTACTCGCTGTTTCGCGGACTGAAAGTGAAGAAGACAGGAAATGTGCGGCCGCGCGGCGCGCCGGTGAACTTCGAAAAATACGAGAAGGCCCCGGGCGGCAACTACTTCCGAATCGTTACAGACTGATGCGCTGGCTTGAATCCCAGGCCCTGAAGGCGGCGTCCGGTTCGCCGGTCCTGCAATCGGACCCGGCCTGCCCCATTTCATTTGTGACGGAAGAAGGCAGGGTTCTTTGCCGCGGAGCCGCTGACAGCTCCGTCTGCGTGCTCGGGGAAGCGGACCTGAGAACCCCCGCAGCGTGGCATTTGATGCAGAAACTGTACGTGCTGACGCCCGCGCTCATCGTTTCGAAGGCAAAGCAGATCGCGCCGGAGGCGAGCCCCGAAACGTTATGCGCCATTCTAAACTGGAGGCAGGATTATCAGAACCTGAGCGACGTAAAAGAGCTCGCATCTCTCGACGACTGCTCGATTGAACTTGGATCTCTGTTTGATCTTCCGGTCAGCGTTCTCCGTCTCTTTGCCCGCATAGAAGAGCGGGAAAATCTTCTCGCTCTCATCCAAAAACACGCCATCCGCAAGAACATCGTCCGCGAAATCATCCAGGATCTCTACGATACACAGGACCGGGCCGCCGTAATCCGCGCCATGCAGGAATTCCTTGAAAAGAATGATGCACGGGAATCGCAGGAAGAACTTCGCGATCTCGTGCGCGCGGCACGCTATCCGCGTTCGCAGGAGATTCGCAGCCGCATTCGAAGCATCATGCGGACCCTGCAGCTTCCAAAGGGAATGCAGGTGGAAACGCCGCAGGATCTCGAAAACGGAAAAACACGCATCGTTCTCTCCCTGCGAAAGGCAGAAGAACTCAAGGCATTCCGGGAAAAATTATCTGACAGAGATTTTGAAGAGAAACTGAGCGAGATCCTGTCGATGCTCTGAACCGCGCTCAGCGCTTTGCTTTCTTTTTCGCAGGCTTCGCGCTCTTCCGCGCCGGCTTCTTCGCCGCACCCTTCCCGGCGCTCTTCTTGCCGGCCGGTTTCTTGGCGGCTTTCTTCGCCGGGCCTTTCTTTGCGGGCTTTGCCGTCTTTTTCGCCGCCTTTGGCTGGGGCTTCGCCTTTGCAGGCGGTTTTGCCCTGGCTTCGCGCACAAATCCGAGATGGTGGGCCATATGAATGCGGTGCAGGAAATCCCAGTCTTCGCGGGTCAGAAGGCCGTAGAAGGGATGCTCTGGATGTTCGCCGATGAATTTCTTGTATTCCTCGATCATGCGGCGGAGGCGCTGCAGGGCTGCCTTTTCATCGCCCTCTTCCCGGACTTTGGGAGTGGACGGATTCGCAAGACCCGGGTCCATCTTCCCGGCCTGCTTCAGCTTGAAGAAGTTGGCTTTTCCGATGGTACGACGCATGGATAGCGGCTGCATCCAGTTGAAATTGTTCATACTGGATTCCAGGTAGTCCGCCAGATGGGTCAGAATCTGGTAGTACGACCACAGACCCGTGGTTTCGACGGCTTTGTAGCGTTCAATGGTCGAAAGCTCTTCGAGGGCATCGTCCAGGCTGTTAAAAAGAAGGCTTCGCTGGGCCATAGGAATCTGAGGGGCAATGGAACACCCCCCCGTTCTGACATACAGCATTTTTCTGGTTGAATAGATTGAAAACATCCGGTATGTTCACCTGGAGCCGGTTATGCAACTCAAGGATCCCCTGTACGGCCTCAGAATTCTCGCAGATTACCGAAAGCTGCGGTCCACCGTTGAGAAAAACGTCAAACAGCCCGACCTCGATCTGATCAAGCGCGTGCC
>CAZUJO010000438.1:0-3401 GCA_964619995.1 uncultured Leptospiraceae bacterium | reverse complement strand
GCTCCGACGCATGAAATCCAACACCTGCAAGAGCGTTGAGGCGGGGTGCCTGCGATTGAGCGCACGAATGAGGTCGGCGATCTGGCTTTTCAGGTAAGTCCGATTGCCGCACTGAACCGCGATGCATCGTTGCAGGAATCGAGCCACAACTCCGAGCAGCAACTCGTCATCCATGATCAATGAGAGTTCATGGAAGTAGCTCGAGATCGACTTGGCGCGGTTTCCGACGCGGGTCAGCATCCGAAGGAGGCGATAGACGCTTAGACGCCGCGGATTCTTGCCAAGCGAAATTCGGAGTATCTGCCGCGTCATCGCTTCTCGCGTTGAATTGCCAATACTGTCGGAGAGGTGCTGATTTTCCTGCAACACGCGACAGTGGGCACGAGTTTCCTCTGAGCTCAGGCAATGGCGCTTTAGGAAGTGGAACCAATCGCGAGGCGGACGCAGATCGCGAAACTTTGAGATTCTGAAGTCATCGAAAGAGAGGTCGCCGTTATCCGAGATGACGAGCACCGTGCCCGTTGGTTCCAGTGAGGCCGCAAGCACGAGGGGATCGAGGCTCCCTTCGCGTTGCCGATACTCTTGCGAATCCACGATGATATTCTGTGCAGATGGCCGTACGGAAAGGTCGTCCGGTCTGGCCACGCGAATGGGCCATTCAGGGTGCTTCGTCGCCAGGGCTTTTCTTTGGAGGCGGCAGACAATGCTGAGCTCTTCAGGGCGGACGACGTAAACGCTGATCATCGGAGCACCTGCGCGAGCCGAATAACTTTTGAAGGAGCAACCGCTTCTGGGCGCGCGCTCCATCTCCTCAACGTTCGCTCGTTAATTCCGAGAGCGTCGGCTATTGTATGATGTGGCCGATCTGTCGTTCGGAGCGACGCAAAGACGGACGCGCGATCGAACTCCTGCGGAATGACACGGTGGAGCACATATCGCGCCGACATGGCGGTGTTACAGCCAGAACCCGATGAGTAACCCGTCGCGGATTCGATCATACCCAGATCCATCAGGACGTCGAGGAACGCGCGATAACGACTATACCACGCCGCCGCAAGACGGGACGGCAGCGCGAAGGTGTTGACCCCAAAACGGGAGTGCGGACCTTGAATACTCCGGAGAGCGTGATCAACGAGGTGCGCAAAGAATCGCTCCGCAAACTGCTGCCGCGATCCCGAAAAGTAGGAAGAAAACGCATGGGACGCACTTGCAAAGAATGCATCCGGCAGCTCGGGTGTGGGCCCTTCAGCACTGCGCACCTTGGGTGCGATCGCTTGACTCTGCGGAATTAGGGATGCCGCGTTTTCTGAGATAGCCAGATTCTCAGATGTTGCTCGACCGAGGTCAGCGGACCGAATTGAGGCAGCGGATGGGACGAAAAATGGCGCCGAGCTTGTTGCGGAAACACGCGCGCGAATTACATCGGAGGGAAGTCTGGCCTCCGCGAGCTTTTCGCTCATGAACTGAACTGCATCTGCGGTCGGAACTTCTTCGTCCATTGCATACGCGACAGCGAATCCTCCGTCGGTGACAAACGAGAAGCTGCCCCTTAGCCCCGAGGCTCGATTGACTCGTCTCAGGGCCCGCTGGGCACGAGGTGTGGGCTCACCGTCAATGAAAGCCCCACGTCCGCTAGTTCGCAGCCTTCGGGAGACAGTGAAGACGACGAGGATGAACCGCGTCATCGTCCCCAAGACCAGACCGAGAGGATCGCCTTCGCCGTCGAGAGCCGCGTTCAACTCATAATCCTCCCACGCGACGTTCACGCGCTGCACGAGTCTGGCGCGCTTGGCGTCGTAGACGAGCTTGCCGCGCTGGCGTTTGTTGAAATGAATACGCCTGAACAAGGCTTTGGCCAGATCCATCACCACTGGATCCGCCGCGAGTGCCGAGGCCGCTTTTCGGGCACTATGTTGGTCGAATCGGTGAGCTACACGGCCAGCAAGTCTCTGCGAAAGGGACCGGCGCATCAGTTGCAACCTCCATAGGCGGCCTCGATGTTTTCGACAGCACGCTCGTAGCTGGTCTGGATGGCCCTGCGCTTGCCGACCGAAAGCTTCGATAACAACACATGCGGATTCGCCGGTCTTCCGTTTCGTCGCTTGGTAGCGATGCGAGCGTCCAGCCTCGATCGAAGCGCGGGCAAAATTGGAGTCAAGACAGGGGAAAAGAAAAGGAGAAGATCGCCCGTAAAAGCGTCAACGAAAGGCAAGAGGAAGTCCTGCTGGGTCAAACCCATCGTCCGGAGCGAGCGATCAGGGCCCATGGCGCCGAGTTTCACCAAGATGGAACCGTGACCCGCAAGTTCAATCCATCGGAAAATTCTGCTGGCCGTCGAGAGGGACATGCCAGGCGAGATGATCGGCGGCTCATCGGCATATCCGCGTGGAAAATGCGCTCGCAAGTGCGCCAGAGCGCGCGCTTCGGTTTGCCCGATCCAAAGCTGTCTCCGCGGGGAGTCTTTCATTTTTCTCTTCATGGATGCCGTCCTGCTCGCAGCGAGCAGAAGCCGCAAGTAGTTCGCAAGTCCGAACGCGTGTCATGTGGCGCGAGTTTTGCTCGAAACTGCCGTGTCGTCGTGACTGCAGCCGGCGGTATCTCTTGAAAAAAAAACTGAGCTGGGAATCCATTCCGGCGATCGTGCGGTTTCTCGGGGCATTCTACGCGGTGCCATGTGAGTGGAACGGGCTTAATCCACGTTTTCCCGGAGCGGCTCGATATGTCCATGGAGAGCAGGTGGTTCATCACGGGCGAATGAATAGGGGCGAGAGAGCATCGACGATCGCCATTGATTGCGGAATTGAGCCGAAAACCGCTGCTGGCACTGCGCTTCGGTCAGTCGCTTGTAGCTCAGGTTTGTTTGTGATGATCACGGATCTGCGCTCATAGCGGCCAGATTGAACAGGAGTTCCAAGCGTTTCCAGAATAGAGTCTGATTGTGGCAATCCAGAAACGCCGCGGCATGAATACAGGGAGCTTCTGAGCGTCAATAAGAGGCCGAACTGGCATCGGGGTAGAGGATTGTGATTACTCCAAATCTGCCCAGCGGGATTACTTCCTCATTCCAGATCTTGTCCTGCCGTGAACCCGGCTCAATAAATGGAAACCAGCAGGAGCAGGTTGTAGTTCGATGAGGTAACGCTTCGCCAACGTATTTGCGGTCACCCTGTAGGTATTCTTGCGTTAGACTTCCTTTTGGAATTGCGTCCGATTCTTCGATGGTCTTCCGAAAACGGGCCGCGAATGCAGCTTCGGAGATACGTTTCCAACTGTAGCCATTCGCGCCCCACTTGATCATCACACAAACAGAGGGGGAAAGTTCAATGCAACGGAGGGCGGCCGCCGTCAGAGAAACATCGAACGTTTGGGCGACCGATCGAACAATCCCGCCGTTTATGGAC
>CAZUJO010000437.1:0-3401 GCA_964619995.1 uncultured Leptospiraceae bacterium | reverse complement strand
GCTTTTTTTGCATTCATCGTAAATGCGCCGCAAAGGGCATAGCGCAAGCAGGTTTTATGGAAGAAATGTACGTTCCGCCGGGTGGTCCGCCGCAGGGCCCTCCGCCTTCGAGAGAGATACTGCAGACCGTCGGCGAACCCTTTATCCGGGACCTGTTGCGCGCGCACTACCGGCGCCTCGGCGAAAGCCCGATTCGCGGGATGTTTTCCGAGGATCTCATGGAGGCGGCGGATCGATCGTCCGACTTCTTTATTCAACTGCTTGGCGGACCGCCGTATTTTTCGCAAAAATACGGACCGCCGCGCATGCGGGCGCGCCATATGCCGTTTCCGATTTCGGAAAAGGCCCGCGACATCTGGCTCGATTGTTTTCGCGGCGCGCTCGACGAGCTCCAGTTCCCCGAACAGTTTCGGGCTGAGTTTGAACGCTTCCTGGTTGAGTTCTCCGCCTGGATGGTGAACCGGCGCTGAGCGGATCACCGAAAGCCCGCTTGAGTGCGGCCGGCATCGGAGCCCCGGTCAACCGATCAGCTGCTGCGCCTCGGGTGAATTGTAAAATTCTTTAAGTTTCTGGTCCAGGTATTTCTCCACGGCCCCGCTCTCGACGGCCCGCGCGATCACGGGTCCGGCCGCTGTCGTGGCCGCAGAGATGAGCCGGTCGCGGTTCATGCCTGCGTCGGCCAGAGCTGTCTCAATGCTTTTCGGGCCGTAGTGATCGAACCAGGAATTGACTGCGCTGCGAACCAGGTTTGCGCCGAGCTCTGTTTTTCGAAAGTGTTCCCAGAACATGGAGACTGCGTCGGCTGCGTCTTCTGATTTTACCTGCTGCATGTCCGCTGCGAACTTGCTTACCTTCTGTTCTTTGTAATCATTCCAGAAGTGCTCCCCGAGTTCACGAATCGATTTCTCGTCCATCTGCGCTGTCAGTATGGATTCCGCATAACGGGACAGGCCTTCCATGTTCTTGCCCACGAAGTCGCGGATCACGCGGCCCATGTTCTCGTCGAGGCCAGGAAGCGTCTGACTGACCAGATTCTGGCCGAACTTGAATAATGACGACATGCCGGGTATAGATTTCGCAAGCGCGTTGTCTTCGGAAAGGAAGCTCCGAATCGCCTGGTAGAGAATGTCCGAAAGAAGTTTTCGGAAAAGGGGGCTCTGCACGAGATCGTGCGCGAGATTGTTTCGCATGTCACGCGAAGAGATCAGGATTTCAACCCAGCGGTCGTGTACCGCGCGGGTTGTGAGATCTTCCACTTTCTCAGGGCTTTGCTGCAAAAGCTTTCGTATGTTTTCACCCGCCTTTGTGAGAAACGCGCGGCCGTCTTCGCTCACGGGAGCCGTTTGAAATTCGCGCACGATGAAATTTGCAAGATCCTCACGGCTGAGGATCTGCTCAACCGGAATGGAACCGCCGGCGTCCAGGGCCGCATGGATTTCCTTTGCGATTGTCTCGTTGATCCGGTCGGGACGCAGCCGGGCGATTTCAAAGTCGCGGTGCGCCGCGAGGAGTTTCTGTGTGCGGTCGTTCATCGGACAATTCTGGCGGGACGCCCCATGCTGTCATGGAATAAGCGGAAGGCTCACGAATGACTTGCGGTGTCCGGGCCCGGGAAATTTCCGTATATTGAGACAACTGTATGTTGAGACGATGTGCTGTTTTCTGTCTGGCGGTATTTCTGGGATGCACTTCCGAAGCCGTCAAGGTTGGTGACGGCGTCGTTGAGAAGCCGCTTGCGGACGTGTCCGGGGTTAAGTCGGAAGACATCCGTGCCGCGGAAAGCAAACTGCTTACGTCGGGCAGTCCGGATCCGCAGGGGTTGACGTTAAACGACCTTTATGCCCTGTCCGTGGATCGCACGGAGCGGCTTGCGATCAAACAGGAAAAGGTGATTCAGGCAGAGGCGGACCGCAACCGCGCCCTGGGTTCGTGGATTCCGTCTCTTTCGTTTCGCGAAACGCGCGCGGGCACGCTGCCGGATCACCGCGAGAAAGACCGCGAGGATACTCGGATTCGGACGCTTGAATCGATCGCGCTGAATAATCCCTATCCTATCCTGAGCCAGCCGTCCACCACTCTTGCGCCGGGCTATGCCACGGGGCGCCGGCTCGTGGTTCATATTCCGATTTTTACGGGCCTTAAAGAATACTCGGGCGTTCAGGGCGCGAAACCATTGATCGAGCAGCGAAGCCGCGAACTCGAGCACGACGCGGGGCGCTTCTACCTGGAACTGGCGCAGGAATTCTACAACGTACTGGTTCTGGAGAAGTCGCTGAAGACCCGGACGGAGCAGTTGCAGCTTTCCAGACAAAATGTCGATCAACTTGACCGCTTTGTGGCCCTCGGGCGCGTAAAGAGAACCGAGGCTCTGCAGGCTCGCGCCACACTCTCACGCCTCGAAGCCGATTTGCAGTCTGTGCGGGACAACCTGAAACGATCGCGCGAAACCCTGGCTGCGGCCACGGGAGTTCCTGCCAGCGTGAACCTCGCTGATGTCTTCAACCTCACCGAACCTTCCGTTACGCGCGATCAGGCCGTCGATATTGCCGAATCGCGCGCCGATGTGATGGCCGCAAAGGCCGGGCTCGAAGTGAGCAAGGCAAGTCTCACGGCGGCAACGGGCGAATTCCTTCCGAACTTTTACATCGACGGCTACTACAATCTTCCGCGTCACAACGTTCCGCGGAACCGCGATATCGTCGGTCAGTTTACGTTTGAGATTCCTATTTTCAACGGCGGAACTTCGGTCGCGGACATCGAAAAAGCGCAGTCGCAGAAACGAGAAGCGCAGCTGCTTTACGATCAGCTGAAACGACAGGCCGTGCTTGAGATCCGCGAAGCATACGATGCCTGGGAGTCTTCGCGCGCTCAGACGATCGCTTACAAGAAAGCGCTCGACGCGGCCGAGCTGAACTACGCAGCGCAGCTGGACTACTACAACCGCAGGCTCGGGACAATCGTGGATTTGCTCGCGGCGCTCACCACGCTTTCCTCTTCGCGCGACGACTATGAGCGGGCCTCGCTTCAGGAAAAACTGAACCGGATATGGCTGGGCGTTGCAGTCGGCGAACTGCCGGCCCGTCCGGCGCGCGTGCGCAAACCGGAGGCCGCTGAACCTCCGGAGCCGGCGGATTCGAAACAGGGTTCCCCGAAATCAAATAAGGAAGGTTGATATGTCCATAGTAGATGTGTCGATTCGCAGGCCCGTGTTCGCGTGGATTCTGATGCTCGGGCTGATCTTCTTTGGCTGGATTTGTTTCCGCAAACTGGGCGTTTCGAGCATGCCGGACGTAGATTTCCCTGTGGTCAACGTGCAGCTCTCGCTAACGGGCGCATCGCCGGAAGTCATGGAAACAAACGTCGTCGATCTTGTGGAAGACAGCCTTCTCTCTGTAGAAGGA
>CAZUJO010000436.1:0-3410 GCA_964619995.1 uncultured Leptospiraceae bacterium | reverse complement strand
GGGCACAGGCCAGTGAACCCTTTGCCGGTTTTCTTCAACTTCACATAACGGCCGATATACGACTCTATGGGAATGGCCGCGACAATCCGCTGCTTTAAGTCGTCGTTCAAGCGACCTCTCAGTTACCGAGCAGGCTGCGCACGGTACGGTTTACGATGTTTCCGTCTACATTCTGGCCTTTGAAGGCGGCCATGACCTGACCCATTACCTTGCCGAAATCCTGCGGACCGGCCGGTTTGACTTTCGCGATGATCTCTTCTGCTTTCGCGCGGATTGTGTCCTCGGATACACTGGCAGGCAGATAGGTCTCGAGGACAGCCATCTCGGCCGCCTCTTTCTCTGCCATCTCCGGTCTGCCGCCCTTCTCAAATTGCTCTCTGGAATCCTGGCGCTTCTTGATGGCGCGGCGAATGAGCGTCATGACAGCCTCATCGTCGAGCGTTGAGGCGCCTGTCTTCGTCAGTTCGTATTGAAGATCGCTTTTGAGCATCCGGAGGGTGCCAAGGCGCACCTCTTCCTTCTTTCTCATCGCATCTTTAATATCTTCGCCGATCTTTTCCTGTAGAGTGGGCATTCAGGATTGTTTCAGGATTTATCTTTGCGGAGCATGATGATGCGCTTTTTTTCCCGTTTGCGAACGGCAGCGTCATGCTTGCGTTTGCGTCTTTCCGACGGTTTTTCGAAATATTCGCGTCTTTTTACTTCGGACTGAATTCCTGCGTTTACGCATTCTCTTTTGAACCGCTTCAGCGCGGATTCAATGGACTCACCTTCTTTCAGAATCACACCAATCATGAGTTAGAACGTTCTCTCCATATTAATTAACCCTCCGGGGTACTAAACCACCAAGTTTTTTACAGGGCGCCGGCACGACAACAGTTTCTTGCGGCCCGTCGGTCCCAAAGGCGTGCCCCGCCCCCTCGTTTTCTGCCACAAACGCCCGGGGCCTCTTATGAGACAATCCAAAGATTATGTCACATCACCAGTTTCACCCCTTTTTTCGGGCCGCGACTTTTTCCTTCCGTTCCGGCATTTTTTCCTCCTGGAAAACGCGAAATCTGCCGTACAAATATTTGCGACATAATCGGGAGAGTGTTTGTGAAAGTAACAGAAAACGAATTCAAAAAGCAGCTCGAGCAGTACATCCAGTTCCGCGGGATCGACATCATCCTGCACCTGAAAGACGGAACCGTCATCGAGCTCGACAAGAACCGGAAAATGGACGGCGACATCATCATTCGCAATACGCGCGAAGGCCGCCCGGAAAACATTCACCTCGACGAGATCGTTAAGGCCGACTTCTACGCAGCATGATTCGAGCGGCGATCGCCGCGTCGTTCTCTTAGAGCGGAAGGTCGGCTTCCACCGCAGCCGACCTCAAGTCTTCCAGGAACTGCCGCGCCAGTTCGCCCCATTCTGAATCCGGGTCGAGTTCGAGGTACGCGTCGAAGTAAGCCCTGGCCGGCCCGGCCTGGCCCAGCTTCATGTAGAGGATGGCCAGATTGAAATGCGATTCCGGAAAATCCGGATCGCGGTCAATGCAGTCCTGAAAATAGCGAATGGCAGGCGCGTACTTCCCCTGTTTGAAATATGCGTTCGCCGTATTGTACAGCGCTTCCACACAATCCGGATTGTGCGTTGCTGCGAGCTCATAGAAATATACAGCTCGGTTCCACCTCCCCTGATCAAACGCCTGATTTCCTTTTTCAATCAAAGCGCCGCTGTGGTAAGGATTCTTCTTTAAGATAAGAGCGATCGCGCGCGCCTGACGGCGGCGATCCGAAGCCGCAAGCGCATCGGCGTATTCCTCTTCGAGTCTGCGAATTTCCTGCTGTTCGCTGGACGCAGTCTTGCGAGGAAATGAGAGGATACGCGGCGAGGACACATCGGGAGCAAGCACGGCATCGGGAATGAGCGCGTACTGTCCGAGTTCTGGATCCGAAAAAGACTCACCGCCAAGTCTGAACACCTTTCCGAATTCCGTAGACTCCACACCGCTGACGGCGGGGACGGATTCTGGCGGTCCGAGGAGCTTTCGAATTCTTCTGAGGCCGAGATCTGCCTGCTTGCAGTCCCAGATCAATTGCACGCGCCTGAGATCGGCAAACGACAAATCAGAATTCTCGCTCAAAAGCCCGGTTTTGCGCCAGTAATCGATGTAATGACGCGGAATGGAAAGCCTCAAGGCGGCGGCGGAAACCCGCATACAAACATTTCAGGCAATGCTTGATGGTTTTTCCAGCTTTTTTTCTTATGTCTCATGGCCGAAGAACCCACATCCGCCGGCACCCCCCAGGAAAAGGGCCTCGATTTTGCCCACCTGCACCTGCATACAACCTACAGCCTTCTCGACGGGGCCATCCGAATCCCCGATCTCATGAAATACTGCAAACAGACGGGTATGTCCTCCGTTGCGATGACCGACCACGGCAACATGTTTGGCGCCATCCAATTCTATAAAGAAGCCGTGAAGCACGGCATCAAGCCGATCATCGGAAACGAATTCTACATTGCCCCTGGCAGCCGTCACGAAAAGAAACATATGGAGAAGCTGGCAGATGGCAACAACTACCATCTCATCCTGCTCGCGCAGAACCAGACGGGCTATGCCAACCTGATTCGGCTGACAAGCCGCTCCTATACCGAAGGCTTCTACAAGAAGCCGCGCATCGATTACGAACTCCTGGAAAAGCACAGCGAGGGCCTGATCTGTCTGACTGCATGCCTGGGCGGCGAAGTGCAGAACAAGATTCTTCACGGACGCGAACCGGAAGCGAAAGATCTCGCAGGGCGCATGAAAGAAATCTTCGGTGAAGATCGATTCTATCTGGAGCTGCAGAACCACGGCATGCAGGAAGAGCGCACGGCCGCTCTCGGAAACATGGAGATCGCAAAGAAGAATGGAATTCGCATGGTCGTCACAAACGACAGCCACTTCCTGAAGCGCGAAGACCATGCAGCGCAGGACATTCTGCTGCGAATCAACCAGAAGAAGACGGTCGAGGATCCCACAAGCTTTTCATTTACGCCCGACTTCTATGTAAAAACTCCGCAGGAAATGCTTGGCCTGTTTCCGGAACACCCGGAAGCATTCTACAACACACTGCGCATCGCGGAGATGGTGGATCTGAACTTCAAGTTCGGCAACCCTCTCCTGCCGAAGTTTGAAGTCCCCGAAGGATACACGCTCGACAGCTATCTGCATCATCTCGGCGTCGAAGGCCTGAAGCGCCGCTACGGAACGATCACGCGCGAAGTTCATGAGAGGTTCGAATTTGAATTCAGCGTAATTCAAAAGATGGATTTCGCCGGATACTTCTTGATCGTGCAGGACTTCATTCAACACGCAAAGAAAAGCGACATTCCGGTTGGTCCGGGTCGCGGCTCGGGCGCAGGCTCTGTCGTTGCCT
>CAZUJO010000435.1:0-3440 GCA_964619995.1 uncultured Leptospiraceae bacterium | reverse complement strand
CTCTATCGCTATCCGCCCGATCTCGCCGCCTATCGTGACAACAATCAGGATCTTCCGCTGCCCCTGCCCGATGGAACCATCCGGGTGTGGAAAGCCAAAGAGTTTCGCACGGAGCTGCTGCAGTGGATGGGAAAAATCAACGAGATCAAACTCGGCGGAATTCCGAACCCGCTGTCGATCCAGCTCCCCGCGGATCGTCTCGAAACAGACGCAGACAACATGGCAGCCATTCACCTGAGCGGATACACAGCATCCCGCACGCAGATTGCGTTCTTTCGCAGGCTCGCTGAAAGCCTGGCGCAGAAAAAGATCCGAACCATCGTCTACTGGCCCGTTGTTTCCGAACCGTTTCAGGCGCGTGTGGACCGCGCGAAGCTGCCCGCGAGCGTGAGCAAGACGCGCGTGGAAACAGAATTGAAGCAGATCGACCCCGCCATTCGAGTCATTCATCCGGACTCACTCAAATGCAGGGTTTTCGTCGACTCCGTTCATCTCAGCGGGGCTTGTTTCCCGGAGCTTGAGAAGATTCTTCTAACGAACTAGTTGATTGCGGACATTCGCGTGAGCGCCTGACGGTCACTCAATCCGGCGGATCTGAATGCTCGTGAAGCGTTCGCTTCCCGCAGCAACATCGGAAACCACCACAATTTCGTCTCCTGGAAGGACCCGGTTTCGCGCGCGAAGTTTTTCAAACGCTGCGCGGATATTCTTCTCTGGATCGCTTGAAAAATCCATCAGGAACGGAACGACTCCGCGGGCCAGCCACAGCTTGCGGCGCGAACTGGACATGTTTGTGAAGGCATAAATAACAGAACGACTGGGTCGAAAACTGGCCACCTGCTCCGCCAGAATTCCACGCCGCGTCATCACGACAATGGCGGGGCTTCTGAGAGAGTCGGCAAGCTTGCAGGCGCTTCGCGCAAGCTGCTCGCGAAAACTTCCGGGCTGCCGCGACTCCGCAAAACCAATGCCCGGCTCCTTTTCAATGCGGCGAGCGATTTGATCCAGCATCTCCACGCATTTCGTCGGGTATTTACCGACGGCGGTTTCACCGGAAAGCATGAGGGCGTCTGCCTGCTCGTAAACCGCGTTTGCAACGTCAGTCGCTTCTGCGCGGGTAGGAGTAGGATTCTGGATCATGCTCTCAAGAAGGTGCGTGGCCACAATGACAGGCTTGCCCGCATCGCAGCATTTGCGGATCATCTGACGTTGAATGACCGGCAGGTCCGCGATATCGACTTCAACACCGAGATCGCCTCTTGCCACCATGATGCCGTCCGCTACCTGAAGAATACTGTCGAAGTTGGCGACCCCTTCATCATTTTCAATTTTTGCGATCAGACGAGTATGGCCGCCCCGCGATTCAATCATGGACCGGGCTTCCGTCACTGCATCTGCGCTTCGCACAAAGGAAAGCGCAACAAAGTCCAGGTCTTCGGCAATCGCCATTTCAATGTCTTTCTTGTCTTTCTCCGCAATCGAAGGCAGATTCACACGCACTCCAGGAAGATTGATGTGCTTGCGCGATCCGAGCGTTCCGCCTTCAAGCACGATGCACCGCAGCCCCGTCGCGCTCTTTTCGAGCACCTGCAGGTTGATCAGGCCGTTATCGACTGTGATCTTATCGCCGGCCTTGAGCTGATCCACCATGTCGCGGTAGTTTACAAAAACGCTTCTTTCCTCGGGGTTTTCTTCGGGCAGAACATTGAAAGTAAAGATTTCGCCCACGGCCAGGTTGATGTTCTTCTTCAACTCTCCCGTTCGAATTTCAGGGCCCTGGAGGTCCATGAGAATGGCAATCGGATGATTCAGATTCCGGTTGAGGTTCTTGATGCGCCGGATGATTTCGCGGTGCTTTTCGCGCGTGCCGTGCGACATGTTGATTCGCGCCACGTTCATACCGGCTCGAGCAAGCTTCTCAAGCATCGGCTTCGCTTCTGTGGCAGGGCCGACCGTGCACACAATCTTCGTCAGGCGAAAATCGCGCCGCGCCGGGGCTATCTGCAGCGGGATCTCAACAACGTGCGGTTTCTCGGCGGGTTTACGCCTGGTTTTCTTCTCTTTTTTTTGCGCCATGGCTGAGCCTCGGTATCGGGCCTGTTACATCTTCGGCAGCACGCGTCCCAGAAAATCCTCGATCGCGCTTGCAACGTCGAATTTTTCCTGGTTCGGCATCAGCGCTTTGCGCTGTTCGTCTGCGTCATGCTTCGCTTTGGCAAGCATTGCTTTTCCTTTCGCCTTCACAAGACGCCGCGAGATCAGGATGGGCCACATGTATTCAGGCTTTTCGTTCATTACGCGGAAGGAAAGGATTTCCGTCCGGCCGTATTTTTTCAGGAAGTTGATGATTGTTTCTTCGTTAAAAACCGGGTATTTTTCAATGAGGAAGTTGCGGTTCGGAAGCATGTTCTTTTCCCATGCGTGATCGAGTTCCTGCACCATGCCCCGCACGGTTTCCTGGATCTTTTCGTCCATGACAACGTTCTTATGAACGAGATCCTCTTCCGTCGTGACGCCCTCTTCCTCACGCGCCTTGCCGGAATCAGCGGGCTTCTGCGGCTCTTCGCCCTTCATCTTCTTCGTGGCCAGCTCGCGCTTGCTCTTGTCTGCTTCCTGTTTACGAATGCGAAGGCTTGCTTCCTGCTGTTCGCGGTCCACTTTCTGTTTGATCTTCTTGATTTCTTCAGGCTTGAGCTTCGCGTTCCCGAAGAGGGCCCGCCAGACGCGGACAATCCACGGCAGATGTTCCAGATAGGTGCGCTGTTCCAGGTCGTGAAATGCGCGCACTTCGTCGCCGGTCAGCTGATCTTCAACAGACATCGCAGATAGAATGCGGACTTCAATCGGGTCGCCCGTTTGATCAAACGCATCGCGAGCGTTTTTCACGGCGTCTTTGATGCGCTGCTTGTGCAGAACAAACTGCGCCATGCGTGACCCGACCGGAACCTCGGCCTGAAGCACAGCGCCGGAACGCAGAAGCTGATTTCTCACTTCCTCCGCGTATTTCTCAAATTTGCGGATCTCAACGACTCTCGGGATCTTGCCGATTTCATCGGAAAGCTTCTGAAGTTCTTCTTTCTTCTTGCGTTCTTTCTCTTCTTCGGTTCTTTTCTCGAGCAGACCGCAGAGCAGCACAAGTTCCTGGAAAGCCTGCTTGTAGCCAGGACGCATCCCGTCCACGCGCCCTGGATCGTACCCGTTCAGGTATGCCCCGAGCTCGCGCGGATCCGGGCGGTCAGAGAACTTTCCGGTTTCACCCAGCGATGTCAGAAGAACGTCCGCGAGAATGAAATAACGGTTCCACAGTTCATCGGCCACATTGTATAGAAGCATTCGCGGCTTCAGTTCCGGAAGAGCGACGAGCAGCTTGTCTTCCACAAGTTTGCGATAAATCGGAATCACATAATGCTGGTGAAACTTCTTGCGAATGTTCGGATCCG
>CAZUJO010000434.1:0-3461 GCA_964619995.1 uncultured Leptospiraceae bacterium | reverse complement strand
CCGCCCGCAGAGCAGCTATGTTCGCATCGATTTCGCGGCGCTGGAACCGGGACGCGTCTTTGGCGGGTTTCGCGCACAGGGACTTCCTCAGTCGGTGATCAAAGTTGTTCCGTTCTTGAGTCCAGGTTCCGTGATCCCCGCGGTCGAGAACGGCGCGCAGCGTCACGTCATGATCATTTCATCCGAGCGCGCCGAGCACGCGCTCCATCAAATCAAACAGGCTGTGGAAAACGCCGTCATCTATGCATAACCAGAGGAGAATAGTAAAATGAGTTTAACACCTACGATGAGCATCAAAGATGACTTTGTTGACTCTTACAAAAAGAACGGTTTCGTCCTTTTCAACGATCTGATCCAGAAGGAGCAGGCAACAGCAATCCGCGCGGAATTCCTCGCGATTACCGAAGATTTGAGCAAACGCTACGGCATTCAACATTCGAGTGACGACCCGGTTCGACGGGCGTATGAAGTATTTGCGGTCGGCGGCGTCTTTCGCCGGCATATTTACGGATACTTTCAGCAGCTTCGCAGCATCACATGTCTCGTGGGCAGCGATGGATTTACTCAGGTTTTTAAGAAAATGGGTCTTCGATTTCCGGTCCTGCGAAATCAGGCCCTGCGCATTGATTTCCCCGACGAGCCTCAATTCCTTCAGGGCATCCATCAGGATGTCCGCGGGATGCGTTCGAGCAACTGCTTGAATTTCTGGATCTGCCTTCAGGACGTCGATGAGCATAAGGGAACCCTGTCTGTCTGGCCGGGAAGCCACAAGGACGGACCCGTGGTTCCCAAACACTTCAGTTCCGAGGGATACCAGATATTCACAGAAGAAGAAGTATCCCATTACAAGAAGGACTATCTTCGCGCGCACCCCGGGAGCGTTCTGATGTTTCACCCGTATCTCTATCACGGGTCGCATCAAACGCAGGAAAAGACCCTGCGCCTTACGGTAACGCTTCGTTATGACGACATCGGCGATATGGAGTGGCTGCGCGAAGAGGAGTGTCCCTTCGAGAGATTGAACATTCAGGACCGCTCGAAGTTCAGAACGGAATGAGCGGAGACACACTCAAGACGATTTCTGATGCCCTGGTTCAGCGGTATTCGAATCGATACCGCGAGCTGGGCGACAGCATCCGCACGCTTGGCTGGGGATCCACCGAGCAGCAACAGTACCGTTTCGCAACCTCCCTGGGGCTGCTGGGCGACCCTGCCGGAAAGACCATCGTGGACATTGGCTGCGGGTTCGGCGATTTCTTCCGTTTTCTGGTCCAGAAGGAAATTGATTTCGGCGCCTACGTGGGTGTGGATATCAATGAAGATCTTCTTGGACAGGCGAGAAAGAACTGCGCCGATCCGCGCGCGACCTTCGTTCACCGGAATATCCTGACGGACACGCCCGGGCAGCCGTTAGGCGACATAGCAGTCATGTTCGGAATTCTGAATTTTCACCTGAAAGAGCAGATGGACAATCTGGATTATACGAAACTCTTTCTGCGGAAAGCGTTTCCTCTCGCGAAAGAACGGCTGATTTTCGATTTTATCTCGACGAAGAGAATTGCCTCATACCCGCAGGAAGATTTCATCTACTATCATGATCCCGTACAGCTGCTTTCTTTCTGTTTTGAACTGACCCCGCAGCTTTCTTTCAGACATGACTATCTTCCGATTCCACAGCGAGAAGGCATGATTTCGCTGGTGCACGCGAACGAATGAAACCACCGCGCATTTTTGACGGAAATGTTCACTTTCGCCCTGCCGCGATCGGGCTGAATGTGGACGCTCAGACGGCCGAAGCGGCGCGCGGTCTTCGAACAGAAGCAGACCTTCAGCCGGAGGAATTCCTTGCATGTCTGGAGTCTTCAACCCCCGAGTTTCGAGCCGGTTTTGACCGTGCGAACTTCATGTTCTTCAATACAGAACTGGCTGGAACAGACAAACTCGCCCCGGTAGTTGCGCGGATCGAGAAGGATTTCCCGGGTTCTGTCTGTACTGCGCTTCTCGATTTTCGCCGGCCTGACTGCGCTGCAAGCGTCCGGAATCTCAAGAGTCTGGGCTTTCGCGGCGTGAAGTTTCATCCGTATGCGCAGCAAATTGAAAACGAGGAGATGAGTCGAATTCTGGCGGTCTGCGAAGAAGCCGAATCGCTCGGGCTCGTGATCCAGGTATGCACGAGCTTCGGTACGGCAAAGATGCACAGACACGACGGTCTGGGCCTTGCGTGCAGAATCAGCGAAGTCGTATCACGCGTGCCGCTTGTTCTGCTTCACAGCGGAGGACTGCGCTGTATGGAGGCCTTTCTCCTGGCGGAAGATAAGCCGAACGTAATTCTCGAAACATCATTCTCTCTGAATTACTGGAGCGGTTCGCGCCTCATGGAAGACTTTATGTTCGCGTTCAAGCGGCTCGGACCAGACCGGGTAATGTATGGATCTGATTTTCCCTATGTGAGCTGCGTGGATGCGCAGACTTGTCTGACCCGGGAGCTCGAACGTCATGCGTTCTCCTCTGCGGATATGGACGCCGTCTTTTTTGCGACCGCAGCCCGGGTGTTTGGTTCGCAGTCTTGAAAGTTCTCTTCCTGAACGAATGCGGCGCGGGCATTGGGCTGGGACATGTCACGCGCATGGGTGCGCTTGCGTCTTTCTTGCGAGATTCCGGATTTGACGTTTCTGTGAAAACCTATGAGAGGCAGCGCCCGGATGAGCTTCCGGGCGGCTGGCTTGCTTCCACGGAATGGATGAAGTCAGAGACCGCCGACGCGGTCGTGGTGGATTCGTACCTGGCCGGGCACGATCTCTACGCGGAGATCCGGGCACGCTTCGGGCGCCTCGCGGCCATTGACGATTACAACCGGATGGCTTATCCGGCAGATCTCGTCATCAATCCGAATGTTTTTTTCTCTTCGCTTGACTATTCGAATCAGACAGCGCGAACGATAGGCGGCATTGACTACGTAATTCTGCGCGAAAGCTTCCGCCGCTGCCGGCGCCGGGCCGGCGGGGGTTCCGGCATCCTTGTGACGCTTGGGGGATCGGACTTTCGCTCCCTGCTCCGGCGGATTGCGGCGCTCGCGCCGCGCCTGGGCCGCGGGCCGATGACGGTCGTCTGTCCGGAAGACGCAGAACGCGCATCGCTTTCAAAATCCTTCCCGAGTCTTCGTGTTCTTGGCCGCCTGACGGAAGAGCAAATGCTCGAGGAATACCTGGCAGCGGGCGCTGTGATTTCGGGGTGCGGACAATCCCTGCACGAACTGGCCTACCTGGGCGCGAACACAACCGGGATCTGTCTCGCATCGGATCAGGTTTTGAACCGCTCCTATTATCTCTCACAGGGGTTCTTGCGGACCTCCATCGACTGGGACGATGCGGATCTGGACGAAAAGATACTCGCCTCTGTGAATGAGGAAGCTGCGGGCCGTCCAGGCCCTGCAGGATGGCCGCTACGTGTTCCTGCGCTTC
>CAZUJO010000433.1:0-3526 GCA_964619995.1 uncultured Leptospiraceae bacterium | reverse complement strand
ACGCAGCACCGCGATGGGCTTCATCCACCACAATAAAGGGACGGGCTGCTTTGAAGTAGGATCTCAGCCGACTCTGGTTTAATGGATGCATCAGGGATCCAATGGACGCCACCGTAATGTGATCCGCTGGATCAATCTGCGACATGGAAGCATATCCGGAAACAATCAGACGGAGTCTCACCACTTCCGTTTTCCCTGCCAGACGGTGAACGGATCTGCGGAACTCACGATACGCCTGTTCAAGCAATACACCGCGATGAGCAACCCACAGCACGGGTGTTCCCTTTGCCGCAACTTCCGAGAGAAGCCACTGCGCGGCAGTGAATGTCTTGCCGGAGCCAGTCGGCATTACGAGCAGGCCTCGCGCACCAGGCATGCGGAAGTGCAGACTCAACTTCTGCCATGCTGTTTCCTGATAGGGCGGTACATTGCGTGTATCCGGCGGCTGCCTTTTCGGGTCGAGCTTCTCGCCCGGTCCGATGAAGTCGGACACATCGGCCAGCGGAATCTCCATCTGCCGGCCTCTCGCGCGAATGGCTTCGCGTAATGCTTCGCGAAATCTCCGCGTCGCGCGAGTGCGGTTCACGAATTGCAGGGCGTCTGCTTCCTCGATGTGCCCGGTGGAGGGGCCGAGCCCAAGCCGCACCAGGCGGTCCGCAAGCGCGGCGGTTGTTACCGGATCGTGCCGGAGCCACGCCTCCTTCCAGATGTCGACCGTGGATTTGATGAAATCGTCCGAAAGCCTTTCTGAGGGCAGGGCAGCGCGCGCTTCCGCGGCCGACGCTGGCTTCTTGCCCGTCGCCGCGTGCGCGAGCTTGATCACGAGCCCTTCGTCAAATGCTTCCCATGTAAATGTCTGTGCGCTCATTTCCTGCTCCTATCTTGCTTCTTCGCGCGGGGAGACCTCGCTTTCTCTGTGCGGTTCCTCGGCTTTGCTTGATTGTTCTCGAGGCTGTTGACGAGCGCCTGAACATTCAGAGGCGGAAGAACTGCGAAGTGGGGCAATCCGCCCTTGACGAATCGATTGTGAATCTCCTCGCGTACGTAAGGCAGCAATGCGGCCGGAGCCGAGGCCTTCGCAAACTGGTCCAGCGACATGTTCGGTTCTCCGGAAACCGAAAAGACACCCACAAAGACGACCTCAACATACACCGGGGATTTCTGGTCGTTGATTTTGCATGAGAGCTCGACTATCCGCGATGGCGGGTTTGCAACCACGGTTGTGTGGATATGAAAGCTCATGTGCAACGGGCAGTCGTCCGGAATCTGAGCAGTTCGTTTGAAAACGGATTCCTTCAGGACAATGCCGTCTATCTTGATTCCGGGTTGCCGATCTGTATCCATCTCAGGCAATCCTTCTGGGTTTTGGATTCACGGAAGTGCGCCATTGACCCAGATCGTTTTTCTCCGAGAAAGACACTTCATAACGAGCGGATTGGGGCTTTCCGCCGACCAGCACGTCGAATGCGCGCGTGTTTCTCTCAATCTCCTGAATGTACTTCTTACCCAGCTTGTGAAATATCCGGGCAAGGGAGCGAACGGTTGGGTTTTCATCGCCGGAGAGAAGGCGCGAGATATAGCCCGGTGTGACCCCGAGGGTCTGTGCCAGTTGGCGCGCGGTCATTTGTCTCTCTTCCTGCACGCTGTGAAGCAAATCTGCCACGCGGAGTGAAGCCTCAACTTCCACCCTCTGTGACTCCAGGAATTCTTTGCTCTCCCCGGGCAGGACATGGTCCAGTGCGTCGAATTTACGTCCTTTCATTTCTTCTTCTCCGTTCAAATGACTCTTGAATCTGTTTCATTCGACTCAGGTCACTCTGCTGCAACTTTCCTTTCTTCTTCACTGTATGATGCGTTAAGAGAACTACTTTGCGATGCAGAGAATCATAGTAAAAGAAAACGCGATGTGTCTTCTTCACTTTGAACTCAAAAAACGCCGTTCCCTCCACTGGCTTCAGTTGCTCCCTGTTTGACCATGGACCGGTATCTGCAAAGCGTCGCAGGTACTCGCGCAACTTGACGAATGCCTCCAGATCCAGGTCTCTTGCCCGGTCTGGCAGTCCCAGACTCTGAGCCATGGGAAAGTAATATTCGTCCCAGAACGGGCAGGCTCCGTTCTCCGTTACGGCAGCCACAATTGAGAACTGGTCCCCCTCCATGATGAGAATACCACCACGCTTCGTTATCGGCTTTCCTTTCTGGTCCATTGCGGGATAGTTTACCTATAAGTAAAGTCGTTTACGGCGGCGAGAGTCATTCGGTTGCCCCCAGCCGGCAGCATTGTCTGCTGCGCCCGCCCATTCATCCTGCGCCCAGAAACTCACTCAGGGACATATTAATCCCTGCCTGTGACAGAATGACGCCGCGCATCCATGGGAATTCGGGAAGCCATGGGCGAGTTACGCGGCAGCAGATAGATGACGCGCGAACTTACGCGAATGACCGGCTGAAAGGCATGCGGGAAAGCATGCCAGGAATCCGGGGAGAACGGCTTTCCTCCGGAGATACATTCTTTGTGGTTCCTCTCAGCGAACTGGTTACGGCCAGCGGTGAATTTCTGAGGCGTCACGTAGTTCACGGCCATGCGATACCCCGGCGGAGAGCGCCTCGCATACTCAATCAGGAAATCCTTCAGTTTCTGATTCTTCTTACCTGCGGCCATGATTGCCGCGGCATCTGCCAGTGCTTCTTCGATGCAGTCGTCTGTGTTCACGGTTCTCTGGTAAACGTCGTCAAACCCTGCGCGGTAAAGAGGCTGCCTGAACGCAACCTCCAGGCGTGTTGCAAACGATTCCGTTGAGCAGTGGAACAACTCATGGCGATAAAGATAAATCTGCGCGACTTTCACGCATTCGCGCCACGGGATGTTGGTGCCATTCTGTATGGCAGTTGCCAGATGAAGGACCCCAGCTTGCAGGATGTATATGCCCCACCAATGAGGATGGTAGTAGTGAAAGGGCAGATAGAATGCCAGGCAGTCTGTAGGAGGATTGCCGGTTCCCGTTGCTGGCGTGTAACCGCCAGCGTGTCCAGCGGGCAGATTATCAAATTGCGGGCCACGGGCGATCCCGTCTTCTATCGGTGCCGCTGAATCCGCCAGGGCGTCAGGATCCGGGAAGAGAAGATCCCACAGGTCTTCGGAAAGCTCGCCCTCAGCGCCAGATTCGACGTGAATCCAGTCATCGTCAAATCCTGGTGGAAGCGAATGGTCTTCAAATGCTTCGGGTAAGTCTGCGCGAAAGCCGTCGATCCAGGTGGCGCTCATCTTGACCTTCTAGTATTCATATGGAAGTACGAACTGCTTTGTGTCTGAATTAAGTCTGATATCCCTGAGTTTTGGCCGCAGCGCCATGAGCCTTTCCTTCACCTCCTTGATTGTGTCCGGGTGACTCTGCAGATATACCGTCTTCAGATTGGTCATGGCACCGAGTAACTGACGATCGTAGTCCCGATTGAAGTTTGGGAAGGAGTAGCCAATGCAGATCAAGACCGTGGTTTGCGCGGCAACCCTGAGTGCCTGCGCCCG
>CAZUJO010000432.1:0-3534 GCA_964619995.1 uncultured Leptospiraceae bacterium | reverse complement strand
AATCCGAGCCTTCCGCCGACGCAAAACCAGACCAGAAGCCCGAGCACAAAACCGGCTATGCGAAATTTCGGGGACTGTTCAATGCGCGGCATGATCTCCGCCACGCGGTCCACGCCCGGTCTGCTCTGGTAGCGCGTAGCCGACGTTATCTGGCATACCTCAAAGTAGGTCTTTCCTTCCTGTGTGCGGTTGGCAATGACGATAAAGTCCCCTTCGGAAAGGATCTTCTTATTGTCGCAGAGGCTGATGGCCACGTGATCCAGAAACTCCCTGATCCCGCGTTCTGCATACGTGAAGTAGGAATTGTTGATGATGGCCCGCACAGCGCGCTCTGCGCTCATTGCGTCCCGCCATGATGTGCGGGAGGTGAGAGATGCAAACTCGGATGCGATGGCGAGAATGTTTGCGTCTTCATCGTAAGGCAGGTCCTGCTTCAGGTGCTGCATCTGAATCTTGATGTCTCGCACGACGGACTGACGCGAAGGTTCGCCCGCATAATTCTCCGTCAGCGAATTCAGTTTCGTGAGCAGGGATTTCAGCTCCGGGTAATTGTTTCCCGGAATCCCTGCGCGAAGGGGACGGTGATGGCAGAGGATATTTCTCTTAACGGTTGAATCGATATCGTCCTGATGCGCAATCATCAAGTAGGACATGAGCGGATGGTTGCGGACATATTTCATTTCTTCGTCGGAGAGGGGACTTCCTTCCGGCATTTTCATTCGAGTAGTTCCAATATCGCAGAAGAGCGCGGCCGTCATCACAGCAGTGGCCATCTCCTGCATCTTCTGCTTTTCGCGCACGCTGTTGGCATGCATGCCGCGTGTCTTCATCGCCATGCTGACGACTGTGCGTTTCACGGCCATCTGCACATCGTATGCGCCGGCCGACTCCTTCATGCATTCAAGAATGTTCACGAGACCGATCATCGCATCGGGCTGCGCTTCGAAGTCGTCAAAGACCTGGGTCATGGCCGCTTTCGTGCGGCGGGCGGTATCCGAAGTGATGGCTGTCTCACGAAGCTGGGTGAAGATTTCCTGCGTTTCGCGCGTCAGCTCAGCTGCGCGTTCCGTTGCGAATAGTTTTGTGTCGCTGAGCCCTGCGGGTATGTTCCGCCCCTGGCCCTTGAGACCCAGGGATTCCGCGTCATCCACGTTGTAGTAAATTCCCCGTTCCGCAAAGCGCAGGATCTTGTCGATTTCGCTGTCTGTGGCACCGTCCTTCTTATAAATGAGAATCTGCCCCTCTTTGCTGTAGAGGTGCGCCGGAATCTGCTTTTTCGCGCGAAAGCTGTCAGCGATTTCCGCGGTGAAAGGGAACGGTTCAAACCGGGCCACGGACCAGATTTCGCCCCGGGGGCCTGTGATTCACCCCAAAAATCAGTGATTTCGCAGGTTCTGTTTCGATTGCGCGCAGAGCCCCCGCATGGACAATCGTCTGTGGGCGTATTTCTCCGCCTGGTGAAGTATTCGCTGCGTTACAGGGGCCGCTTTCTGGCCGGCCTGGGCGTTGCATTTCTCGTCGCTGTTTTGAGCGCCGTGAGCCTGAACGCATTCCTGCCATTCTTCGAAGCCCTCGGCGACAAATCCGAGCAGTTCGCCCTGCCTACTTCGCGCGCAGAACGCCATCTGATGAAGAAGGCAATCATCGCCTCCTTGAAGCAAAAACCCGTTCATCTTCTCTTCGTCATAGAAGCGCTTCACTATCCGGAGGCAGAAAAGGAATGGAATCAGTTCTTTGGCCTGGATCTGCCGCGCGGAAAAGAGGGCAAGCTGGACCGGACGAAATCGAGGATCCTGCTCGCGCTTTTACCGGAAAAACCCACGGGCGTCACGGACATCGAGTCCCTCCAGCTGCAGTACCTGATCACCTGGAAGCTGCGACTGAACGCGTACGGTTTTCGCCCGCTCGAAGTCATTTACTGGGTCCTTTTGATTCTTGTGCCTCTCATCGCCCTTCGCCTCGTGCTTCAAATCGTGACCGTGCGACTGATTGCGAAAGCCGGCTATCGGGCTGTGCGCGACCTCAGGTCTGAGCTTTACCAGAAGGTGCAGGAGCTTCCCCTTACGTTTTTCTATTCGCAGAAATCCGGCATGATCCTGAGCCGCATGATCAATGATGCGGAAGTCATTGCGGCCGTGATTTCCAGCAACCTGCGCGATGCCATCACAAACGTGTTCATCGTGATCACGCATTTCGCAGTGCTCGCGTACATGAATCTTGAGCTCCTGGTCGTTTCCATTGTTTCTGTGCCGATCATGCTTTCACCCGTTACGCTCTTTGCGCGAAAGGTGCGAAAGTCGACGGGCAAAAGCCAGGAGTACCTCGCCGACCTGAACGCTCTGCTAAAAGAAGCCATCTCTGGAGTTAAGGTGATCCGGTCCTTCGCGATGGAAGGCTACGAAACAGAGCAGTTTCGCCGCGCGAATCAGAAGCTTTACTGGCGGACGTTCAAGCAGCAGTTTTATCTGCGCGCATCGCCGAACCTGGTCGAGCTGACGAGCGCGATTGTCGCGCTTGGAATGATTGGACTCGGCGCATATTTCCTCGACCCGACGGATTTTACCGGAGGTCAGTTCATCGTTTTTCTGATGATCCTTCTGTCGTTGATCCGTCCGGTGATTCAGCTCTCGGGCATGATGGCGAAGATCCAGCAGGGCTCGGAAGCGGGCCGGCGCATTTTCGAAATCCTGGATCGTCCGCGCGATCTCGAAGAGTCCGCGAATCCTTCCCTGCTGAGACCCATGCGAAAGGGAATCGAGTTTCGCAATGTGAGTTTCCAGTATCCGGAATCGGACAAGCTTGTGCTCGACCGAATCAATCTACACGTGGAAGCGGGGCAGACGGTCGCGCTTGTCGGAGAAAGCGGCAGCGGCAAGTCCACGCTCATGGATCTGATGGCCCGATTCTTTGATCCCACGAGCGGCAGCATTCGCATCGACGGCACTGATATCCGGGACTTTCGCATTTCTGACCATCGCAGCCGCATCGGCATCGTGCAGCAGGAGAACTTCCTGTTTCACGGCACGGTTCGAGAGAACATCGCTTACGGGCGTCCCGAAATTTCCATCCGCGAGATCATGAAGGCTGCGCGGCTCGCGCATGCGCACGACTTCATCAAGGCCATGCCGGGCAAATACGACGGCATGATTTCGGAAAAGGGGATGAACCTCTCGGGCGGTCAACGCCAGCGAGTGGCGATTGCGAGGGCCCTCCTGCGGGATCCCGAAATTCTGATTCTCGATGAGGCAACTTCGGCCCTCGATACGCAGAGCGAGCGACTCGTTCAGCATGCTCTGGAGCGACTTTTTCGCAATAGAACGGTTTTTGTGATTGCACATAGACTTTCTACCATCGAAAAAGCCGATTTGATTGTGGTTTTGTCCGGCGGTCAGATTGTGGACATGGGCAAACACTCCGAGTTGATGCAGAAAGGCGGCCTGTATGCCCGTCTGCAGGAAATTTCCCGGCAGGCGCTGCCGGATACTCGAACGGCCTGACTATTACTTTGAAAGGACAGATAATTGAAACCAGTTC
>CAZUJO010000431.1:0-3535 GCA_964619995.1 uncultured Leptospiraceae bacterium | reverse complement strand
TTCGCCTTACGGTTTCATTGTATTCATCTTCCTGAACGCGATTGGTCTCGGCAGAAGATTTTCGCAGGCGTTCAATCTTACCGAGCAGCTTTCTCAGGGCTTGAAGCAGTCCAATGAAGAACTCCGAGGATGGAAGCAGACGCTTGAGCAGCGAGTCGAAGAGCGAACCCATGAGATCGAACTGGCCCGCACGGCAGCCGAAAAATCCTCGCGCGCGAAGGCGGAATTCCTTGCGCACATGAGTCATGAAATCCGAACCCCTATGAACGGAATCATGGGTATGCTGCGCCTCCTCGATGACGCGAAACTGGGCGAAGACGAACGACGCTACATAAGCACAATTCGCACATCGGCAGACACGCTTCTGACCATCCTGAACGACATTCTGGATTTCTCAAAGATTGAGAGCGGCAGTCTGACCCTTTCGCAGGAACCCTGCATTCTGAGCGAAATCATCACAAGCCTTGCTGCGCTCACTCAGCCCGGAGCGGAGAGACGCGGCGTGCAGTTTCGCCTTCTGGTCGATCCGGATCTGCCGCGCGTGATTGTGGCGGACCGAATCCGCGTGCACCAGGTGGTTCTGAATCTTCTGTCAAACGCCGTGAAGTTCACGGACCATGGATACATCCAATTCCGAATAACGGCGAAAGACTCGCAGCTTCGCTTCGAAGTGAAGGATACGGGCATTGGAATTCCTGCCGACAAAATGAATCTGCTGTTTCAATCGTTCACTCAACTGGATTCGTCGCCTGTGCGGCGTGCCGGAGGCACAGGTCTCGGCCTTGCAATCAGCCTTCGCCTTGCCCGGATGATGGGCGGCGACATTACTGCCGAATCCAACCCTGGCGAGGGCAGCGCCTTCACGCTCGTTCTCCCCCTTCGCGTCTCGAACATGGAGCCGCCTGTTGCGGCGGAGCGAGCGCCGGTCGAAACGGACCTGCTGCCCCCTGGAATCCGAATTCTTGCCGCCGAGGACAATGAAATCAACCGCGTCGTCTTCCAGAAGATCTGCGAGCGGCTGAGAATGCGGGTGGATACAGCCGTCGATGGTCAGGAGGCAGTGGAGATGAGCGGTAAGGCCGCGTACCATGTGATCTTCATGGACATAGAAATGCCGCGAATGGACGGAGTTACCGCTATGAAGGAGATCCGCCGCAGGCTGGGGGACCGTTGTCCTCCGATCGTAGCTGTGACGGCAAATGCCATGTCCGGTGTCCGTGAAACGCTGATTTCGGAAGGGTTTTCTGCTTACGTCAGCAAGCCATATTCGCCGGAGGATATTGTGGAAGCCGTCCTGAAAGTTCTTCCCTCCGGTCCGGCAAATACTTGACCGATTGACTGTGAATTCAATCCTCCCTCGTTGTGATTCGTCCGAGCATTTTACAGGCCGTAGGTCATTCACTCAATACGGACCAGATCGACATTCTTGCGCGGGAAACCAATCCTGCTTTTGATTTGAGCAAGGTGTCGGGCTTTGGCGCGAGCATTCGCGTTCCGCATCAGGTCGCCGTGCGCTGCGTCGGCGATTTCTTCGCCGCCGACAAAGACCTTCTCGGATTTCTTGCGCAAATTCTTCTTCGTGAGGGACAGTTTGTTGCAGGTTCTCAAGTATTGCTGAAGGGCAAAGCCCCGCTTCTTGAGCTTCTGGAAATGGAGTCCTGGAAGTTTGACCGCGAACTGCGCCAGTTTGTAAAGGATCAGTCCCTGGAGCGCACCGCCGACTGGGGACATATGCAGGAAGGCCGAGAATACCATCTGGCATTCGCCGCGATCGACGTAGTCGGAAGCTCCCAGTTCGGGCCTTCGGAAGCTCAGGTGTTTCAATCGGTCCGGGAATACGTGCGAAACTATGCAGAAGTCTGGAACGGGCGGCTCTGGAGCTGGATGGGCGACGGCGGCGTGGTTGCTTTTCACGGCGCGGATTCTGTGAATCGCTGCGTGATTTCCATGATCGCGATTCTCATGAACCTTCCTGTTTTCAACATCAAGTATCTTCCCAACGGACCCGAGCTGCGGATTCGAATTGGCGCTCACTACGGAACGGCCACCTATCGTCAGCCCGTAGGCGAAATTTTCTCAAACGACATTCGCGTAGCGCAGAAACTCGAAGCCGATGTAAGCGAACCAAATCGCATGGCCGTTTCCGGCTCTATCTATACGTTCCTGAAACCGGAGCTTTATCCGTGCTTTCAGGCTGGTCCGCGATTTGACCATATGGAAACATACAGACTGACGGGAGTTCCGCTTTAATGGAAGAGCCGATTCTCATAGCGATTGTAGACGATGATCCGCTGATTCTTGAATTGTTGCAGCGCGCCCTTTCTGGACGCCCCGAATACTCCGTGCTCATTTTCCCCGACGGCGAAAGCTATCTTGAGTTTTTCGCGTCCACGAAACCCGGCCTTGTGCTGCTCGACGCCGGGCTGCCAGGAATTTCTGGCCTCGAAGTCCTGGAGCAGATTCGCGCCCGGTTTGCCCGACATCAGCTGCCCGTTATGTTCATTTCCGGAGATTCTGAATCTTCGCAGATCGTGAGGGCTCTCGAATCGGGCGCGAATGACTTCGTGCCCAAACCAATCGATATTCCTGTTCTGATTGCGCGCATGAAAGTGCACCTGGCCATGCCTGGCGCCGGATCTCCGAGCGCGCCAAATGCGAAAGGCATGGTCGAGGGCAAAACCTATCCCGTGGCCTTTCTGTACTGCCAGCTCGTTGTGGACGCGGGCTTCGCTTCGTCGCGCATGGGTTCTGACGTGCAGAGTGCGCTCGGAACGTTATTCGACATGTACAAACGTACAGTCGAGCGATATCAGGGTCAGCTCTGGCTTCGCAAAGACGACGCTGGATTTTTTGCGTTTCACGGCGTTGATCCTGTCAATGTCGTGATGTGCGCGATCGAATTGATGACCCTGAGCGTGTTGCATGGAATCCTGCACGAGAGATCGCGCGCGTTCGGAGTCAACATCGGAGTGGATGCGGGCGATACAGTGTACCGCGCGGAAGCGTCTGTTCTGCAGAGCGCCGCTTTGAACAAAGCGGCCCACCTCGCAAAAGAAGAGGGCCGGGGTTGCCTTCGTATTTCTGAGTCCTACTATACGGCTCTTACGCCGGCGGCCCGAAGATACTTCGAACCGTCCGGCGACGCCTGGCTCTACAGATCCGTTTTCTAGAATCCAGATCAGCCTGAACCAGCGAGGATCAATCGCAGGTAGAGACTCTTCCGTCCTTCGTATATTTAACCGACGCGCCGGAGGTGAACTGGAGATACTCCACGCCGTCGACGCACATCTTAGAGTAGCCTGTATAGCCGGCGATTTTTCGGTCCAGAAGGCCGCAGCTCGAGAGCAGAGCGGCCGCGAGAATACTGAGCAGGATTGTTTTCATAGGCGTGGATGGACTGCTTGGAGCCGCAAGCAACTCCGATCAAGGGAATGCGCGGAAAAATCGCGTCAGCGTGCGGACAGGACGAGTCTGAATCCCGCGCGCTTCTGACTCTCCGGCGTATCAAAGCCGCCGTAGTCGCGCGCATCTGCCC
>CAZUJO010000430.1:0-3549 GCA_964619995.1 uncultured Leptospiraceae bacterium | reverse complement strand
TTTTTTTTTAATTTGCGTAAAAAATGACGATAGGTACTCACGTGCAAACGTCAAACGAATAGTTTGATCGGGGTTTTCTAAATAGTTGCAATCCTACAAGTATCTAGTAGGAGCAGCGGGAGGTGAGGTTGGAGGATCCGCTTGGCCAACATTATATCATCGAGTTGTATGAGTGCAATCACTCAGTACTGGATGATCTCAAGTCTGTCAGAGACACTCTGATGGAGGCGGCCCGGATAGCCGGTGCCACTATCATTGGCGAGAAGTTCCATCGGTTTAGCCCGCAGGGCGTATCCTGTTTTGTCGTAATCGCCGTTTACTAAATGAGAATTCATACCTGTCGTGAGCTGGGTTATGCTGCTCTCGATCTTTTCACCTGCAGCCATGGCATGGACATCCAGGCGGCTCTGGACCTCATGAAGAGGAACTTTGAGCCTCAGGATATGGACGTTCATTACATGAAACGCGGTGTATTAAAAGAATCCAGACGAAAGGCGCCGGAAATCTTTGATTTCGTGCCGGCGACAGTTTGACAGGAGGGACAAAGGTTGATTACAACTAAGATCCACAACACAATTCAATCCTACCTGAACCCAAAGGTTCGCAGAATGCGAGGCCTTGCCGGTGATGGTCTGTTTGCAGCCCGGGCCATCAAGAAAGATGAACTGGTCTGCATGTGGGGAGGAACCGTCTACACCGGTGAGCAATTTGAAGAGCAGCCAGAAGCCATGAAGCACTACGGGCTTCAGGTAGATGAGAATCTCTACATTGCTCCCGCCAACCTGGATTCCGTCGATGACGCGGAATACTTCAACCACAGCTGTGAACCGAACTGCGGCTTCCGCGGTCAAACTGCCCTTGTGGCCATGCGTGATATCCGCGCCGGCGAAGAACTTACGTTCGACTACGCCATGGCGGAAACGTACGACCATCCCTGGCAGTGCGAATGCGGCAGCAAGCTCTGCCGGAAAACGCTGCGAGGCACAGACCACAACCTGCCCGAGCTGCGGGACCGCTACCGCGGTTACTTCAGCGAATGGCTGGAGAAGAAGCATGCGGCCCAGCTGGACGATGCAGACTACCTGCACCGTTTCCGCGCCACGGGAGCATGGGGACTCGACACCGGTCTTGACCTCCACGAATGCAATCCGGAAACGATTCGCAGCGCTGAAAAGATCCGCGAGTTTACAATCAAACTCTGCGAAAAGATCGAAGTGAAGCGCTTCGGAGAGCCTGTGATTGTGCACTTCGGGGAAGATGAACGGGTTGCCGGTTACTCTCTGGTTCAATTGATCGAGACTTCACTGGTCTCTGCTCACTTTGCGAACCAGACCAACCGTGTTTACCTCGACGTATTCAGCTGCGCCTACTACAACCCCACAGAGGTTGCGGAGTTCGCAAAAGAATTCTTCGAAGCCAAGCATGTAACGGTTCAAACACAGCTCAGACACTGAGAATGATTTGAATCTTCTGGAAAAAGCCCCGATTCGTCGGGGCTTTTTTTTGCGCCAGCCTCGGTGCCGCTGCGCCCCGGCCCGCGCAACCCGGCTCACGATACCCCTCTTGAGGCCTCCAGGAGCTCACTGAGGCCTTCCAGGGCCACTCGCTGGACGCTTTCGCGAAACATCTCAAACACAGCCCGCTCGGGCGCCTGAGGGGCTGCAGGATCATACAGGACGACGAGTAGATTCTCGGCCCGGCTCAAACCAACATAAGCCACGCGAACCTCTTCATCGGGGACCCGCCTGCCCCGCGCCGCCGTCCATCCATCCGCCGCATCCAGAAACACGATCGGAAACTCAAGGCCCTTGGAAGAATGAATCGTCTGAATCTGCGAAGGATGTACGCCCGCTCGCTGCCAGGCAGCCCGCCTGTGGTTGCTGCGGCACAGCAGGCGGGCTTCGGGTGCGGATGCAAGCATTGCGGCGAGTTCGGATTCGGCTCCTGCGCGGAGAGGAAATGCTCCGCAATGCAGATGCCCTTTCCGCACGGGCGACACACGCTTACGAACCTGCTCCTGCGAAAATGAGATCACCTGGTTGCCTGTCTGCACGACGCGCGGCAGGCTCCGATAATTGTGGGCCAGCTTCAGAATTCTGGCGCCCGGGAAATGCCGCCGGAAGCGAAGGAAAATAGAGGGATCCGCGCCGCGAAAACCGTAGATGCTCTGGTAGTCATCGCCAACGACAATCAAGCGCAGCGGCTTCATCTGCTGCAGAAAGGCCAGCTGTCCCGGATCTGTATCCTGAAACTCATCGACAATGATCACATCAAATGCGCGCTTCAATGATTCCATCGCTCCGTCGCGCAGGCTGCGGTTGAGCTGGAGGACGAGATCATCAAACTCAAGGAAGCCCTCCCTGCGCTTGAGATCCGCAAGAGCCCGATACGCATCCATGCAGAGGCCGGGAAACAATTCCCGAAACATCCGCTTGTTCGACAGAAGGAGACCGAAGGGAACACCCTGCGTGTCTGCATGCCGCAGACGCGCCTGCAGAAAATCCTTCTTCTTCTCCTCCGAAAGGATCCGGACTCTGCGGCCGCGGGCGCTCGCAAGAATCGACTGGAACGCCAGGGCGTGGAACGTAGAGACACGCACCTTGCCGCGAATCTCCGGGGTGAGTCTCGCACGGATTTCACCGCAGGCCTTTCTGCTGAAACTGAGCATCAAAACCCTTTCGGGGTTTGTGCCGCGCCGGATTGTTTCTTCCACCAGATGAATCATCGTGCGCGTTTTGCCGCTGCCCGCCGCCGCTACAACCTGGAGAACCGGCGCCTCGGACGTCACGACCCGTTTCTGATCCTTTGAAAGTTGCATAGTGGAAAAGCGTATCAAAGGTTTTGATCGTTCACTTTTTTCGGAACGATTTAACCGCGCCCCTACCCTGCATGATCAAGGAGAATCTTATGAACAATCTGGCACTGGCCGTTCTTGACGGAAACCTCACAAGGGACCCGGAAACAAAAAACACAAAGACCGGCAAGACCATCACGACTTTCACGGTTGCGATGAATCACGAATATGGAAACAAAGACGGAAACAAATCTGTCTCTTTCATTCAGGTGGAAACCTGGGATAAGCTTGCGGAGAATTGCGCGAACTTCCTAAAGAAAGGAAGCCGCGTAACAGTGAGCGGATCGATTCGTGAGGACCGCTGGAAGGACGACGACGGCAAGCCTCACAACAGACACAAGGTGATTGCGCAGACCGTGCGCTTCGACAGCTCGAAGAAAGAGCGGGAAGAAGCAGCGTAAGACCCTTTCGCGTACCGGCCCGGGGCCGGGCCTGGAATCAGGCCAGCCTCGTGCAGCGCACGCCGACGTTCCAGGTTTGCACGGGCAGATCGAGCACGCGGCTCAACAGGTCTGTCACGGAAATCCCGCCGGCTTTCTCCGTGGATTCGAGCTCAAATCGAATCCACGGTCTTCCGCCGGAAGCCTCATGCGCTTCGTCACCGCGGACGCAGCGCCGGTCCGGCTTCGTCACCTTCTTCTTGAAATTTGCGTGGCGCCCGCCGTGGTTCTTATTTAGGTATCTCTTCTCGAAGG
>CAZUJO010000429.1:0-3571 GCA_964619995.1 uncultured Leptospiraceae bacterium | reverse complement strand
AGTTACCCTGCGCAGAATCGATCACGACGATATCGACGCCGGCACGATAGAGAGCATCGAGCCGGTCGTAGGCTTCCATCTTCGTGGAGATCGCAGCGCCGACCATCAATCGCTTCTGCGAATCTTTTGATGCGTAGGGGACCTCTTGATTCTTCTTCAAGTCGGATCGACACATCAGGGCTACCAGGTGGCCGCCCTCATTGATGATGGGAAGCTTTCCCTTTTTCGAGGACTTGAGGATCTTGTTGGCGTCTGCGAGCGAAATACCTTCCTGCGCAGTCACGAGATCGCGGGTCATCACGTCGCTCAGACGAATGCTGCGGTCTTTCTCAAAGTCCACATCGCGATTCGTAACGATTCCGATCAGCCGCGAGTTGCGCGTGCCGTCTTCCGTGATGGGAATGCCGGAGAAGTTGTATTTCTGTTTGATCATGTCGAGATCGCGGATTGTGTTGTGGGGCCCGAGCACAATCGGATCTTCGATAAAGCCGTTCTTGTATCGTTTCACTTTCTCGACGATTTCGACCTGGCGTTCGATGGAGTTGTTGTAGTGCACGACGCCCAGACCGCCGAGCAGCGCCATTGCAATGGCCATCCTGTCTTCGGTCACGGTGTCCATCGGAGATGAAATCATGGGACGCTGGATGGTTATGTTTCGCGTCACGCGCGTTTCGAGATGCACATCGCTGGGATGGAAGTCAATGTAGCCCGGAAGAACCAGATAGTCGCGGTAGGTGAGTCCGGTGCCGCCCTGAAAGATTTGCTCGGCTGAATTTCCATCTGGCTGGAAATCCACTTCCGGGTGGTGTATTTCAGACATTTCCAGGATTGCGTCGTGTGCCATGGGGAACCTTGGATTATGACGCATAGCCTTTCAAGCAAATTCCGGGGCCAGGGCCCGTGGAAAATCAAAGGATGCGTTTTTTCTTTAGATCTTCTATATCTAAGTCAGAAAAACCCAGACCGGAAAGCACTTCCCGCGTATGCATGCCATGCCCGGGCGCGGGCCGGCGGTCGAGCTCGACCGGGGTTTCCGAGAATTTGAAGGGAGATCCGATTTCCAGCCACTCACGCCCGTGCGCGGAAACGTGCCGAATCATGCCCCTCGCCTGCAGCTGAGGATCGTGGAACGCTTCTTCGACGGTATGCACAGGGGCAAGGCAGGCCTCCGTATTTTCGAACAGGGGCGCCCATTCGGCCAGGGTTCGCGATGCGAAAAGTTCGGTGAGCTCCTTGCGGAGGAAGCCGATCTGCTCGGCATCGAGGTGACTGGCTAGATCCTCACGGCCGGCGGCCCGCAGAAACGCGCGAAAGAAACGCTCCTCCAGCGATCCGAGCATGACATGACGCCCGTCGGCAGTGCGGTAAACCGCGTAGTTCGCAAGTCCCCCGGACAGGGGCATCTGTCCGCGCGCCGGATTCTTCTTCGTCGCGATAAACTCAGCCGCCTGAAGCGGCATCAGAGAAAACGCGCCGTCGAGCATGCTGACATCGACAAACTGGCCGCGGCCGGTTCTCGAACGCGCAACAAGGGCTGCGAGAATGCCCGAAAGGGCGATCAACGTTCCGCCTGCGATATCGGCGATCTGAATCCCCGGAACGACCGGATCGGCCGCGCCCGTGAGTCCGAGCACGCCGGCCCGCGCAATGTAGTTGCCGTCGTGCCCTGCGAAATCGCGCAAAGGTCCGCCGTCTCCGTACCCAGAAATAGCGCAGTAGATGAGCCGCGGAAATCTTTCGCGGAGGTCCTTATAACCGAGGCCGAGTTCTTCCATCTTGCCCGGGCGGAATCCCTCGAGAAGCACGTCCGCGTCCTCAAGAAGCTTCAGGAGAATTTCTTTCCCTTCTGGCCGCATAACGTTCAGAGTTATCGATCTTTTGTTTCTGTTTAGAAGGCGGAACATGGCGCTGTCCTCTCCGGAAACAGGCCGTCCCTCTGTGGCGTATTGCGCATCAAAATAGCGCGTCATGTCCGGAACGCGCGGGTTCTCGATCTTAATTACGTCTGCCCCGAGGTCTGCGAGATGCTGGCTGCACAGGGGGCCTGGCAGCAGCATCGACAGGTCAATGACCCGAATGCCGTCTAACGGTCCACTCATCCCTGTCCCATTTGAGATGCGATCATCCAGAGACCAACAACGAGAAATCCAATGCCGCCCCATTGCAGGCCGTTCAGCGTTTCCTGGAAGAAGAAGCGGGAGGCAAGGAGGACAATGGCAAAGCCCAGGGTCGTCATGATCGGATACGCAACGGAAAGCGGGATGCCCGTGCTGAGCACATAACGGTAGGCGAGGAAGGCGAGCCCGAAGGATGCGAGCCCCGCAATGAGCCATGGATTCAGAAGGAATCCCTGAATCAGGCCTGCTGCAGTCTGCTCATCCTTCTTCAACGCGGAGGCTTTGACCAGAATGTTCGCCAGGGCATTCAGCGTAATGGCCAGCCCGAATACAACGAGTCCTGCGGGTTTCATGAACTCACTCCTTTGCCGAACCGAAGACTCCGTCCAGGAGTTCGGCCTCGCCCACTGTGATGCGAAGCCTCATAGTTGCAATCCATATTGTGCGGAGAAGCTCTTCGGGAAAGTCAAAGAGACGAACGGCATCCTTTTCCGTGGTAATCCAGGCCGGCGCCTCGGACAAAAGCCGCCGCAGATCGCGCGGAGAGTACTCGTAGTGATCGCCAAATTCGCGCGTCTTCGCGACCTGCTCGCCGGCTCCCTCAAGCATGCGAAAGAAAGCGCCGGGGTTTCCGATTCCGCAGAAAGCCCCGAACGCGTCCGGATAAGGCCCGGCAGACCGCATGTGTCGAATCCCGGCAAACTCATGAATGCACTCAAAGACGGGCAGATGCGGAAACCGCTGCCGGATCTGCGCGCGATACCAGGGCGCGTGCTCATGATTCACCCGCGTCAGCATGACTGCAGTTGCGCGCGAAAGCGCGTCAAAGTCTTCCCGGAACTTGCCGCAGGGGAACACTCGCATCCGGTCTGGAGATACGCTTGCATCCATGAGCACCAGATCGATGTCGCGGCGGACCAGCGGGTTCTGAAATGCGTCATCCAGGATCACAAAATCAGATGGGCCGCCAAATCGTTCGAGCATATGCCCCCGGTCGGGACCGCATGCAACACGCAAACCGGGAACCGACGAGAGCAGAATGGCCTCGTCTCCCGCTTCGCGAAAGGAAAGCAGACGTTTTTCCCCGTCCGAGACCAGACCTTCGCCGCGCCCTTTGTATCCGCGCAGAAGAACGATCGGGCTTCTGCCCCTGCGCAATGCTTCGCCGGCAAGGTAGGCAGCCAGCGGTGTTTTCCCCGTGCCGCCCATGGAAAGATTGCCGATCGATACGATGCGTTTTCCGGGGAATGCCTTCGCGCGCGAAAGTCTGCGCTGAAAGGTTCTATGGTGAAGCGAAAGGTAGAGGCGCGAGAGGAATCGGGGACACATTATTCTTGAAACTGCATCTCGTAAAGACGCCGGTAGAGCTCGCCCTTTTCCAACAGCTCTTCGTGTTTGCCCTGCTCCACGATCTTTCCCTGATCCATGACGAAGATCTGATCGGATCGATAAAC
>CAZUJO010000428.1:0-3586 GCA_964619995.1 uncultured Leptospiraceae bacterium | reverse complement strand
ATCAAAAGGAGGCTGATGATGTCGCGCAGAAATGTTGCGACTTCAGCATTCAACCTGTACGTGCGAATCGTGATCTGCCAGCTCAGGTCTTCGAGCTTAAGGCGCACCGCATCTTCTTGAATCTTGCGCGAGAGCTCCCCGAGGTTCGGCGTGCGCCGAATATCGAGCATTTCGATTTGTTTGAGAAAGTTTAACTGTTCAGCGAAGAAAGGATCTCGAAGGAACTTCTTAGTTTCGGGATCGAAGATCCACTTGTTTTTGGCCAGAAGGCGGATGAACTCATCTGCGTAGTTCAGCTTTACCGTGGAGTCGTAGATAAACTTTCCGGACTGGTCGAGCATGCGCTCGAAAAACTCCACAACGCGCTCTTCTGTTTTGAGAAAGTGAATGAGCGTTTCCGCCGCAGCCGTCCCGGGAATGGCGATCTTCGTGCCGAAACCGGACAATTCGTGAATGTCGAATCTTCTGTCCATTTGCTGTCCAAGTGAATTAACCTGATCCGAATTCAGCGAAGTGGAAACGACGTCACGAAAGAGCTTGTGGATGTCCTTGTTCATTCAGTGCAAACATCGGTGCCAGAGTGCGGAAATTCAGTCAATCACGATGGATTTCTTCTATATTTTTCGGATTGAAGACTGCCGGAGCGCCTTACGCATACACCATGCGCACCGTCCTGCTTGGAATCCTGGTTGTCACCTGTGCCTGTGGTCGGCCAGAGTCGGCCATGCAGCCCCTTGATTCGCCCGATCTGGCCGGTCGCGTCTTTTTTCCGCGGAAGACACCACAGCGCGCGCCGCGTGGAGCGCAGGATTTCATGATTCCGGTCAAGGGGGCTGAGCTTGGCGCGCGTTATTATGTCGATCGACCGGGTTTTCGAACGGTTCTCTATTTTCATGGGAATGGAGAAACGGTGCCCGACTACGATTCCCTGGCCAGGTTCTATGACAGGCTTGGACTGAATCTGTTCGTTGTGGACTATAGAGGATACGGATTCAGCACCGGACAGCCCACGCTCCGTTCACTCTCGGAAGATCCGCCGGCCGTGAGCCGTTTCTTTCTTTCGCACATCGATCCCGGGGCGCCGAAGCCCATTCTCATGGGAAGATCCCTGGGCAGCAGTCCTGCTTCTGATCTGGCCTGCGCTGAACCCGATCATTACAGTGGTTTGATCCTGGAAAGTGGATTTGCGGACGTGCGTCCGCTGCTGTCCCTGCTCGGCGTGCGTCTGGATCATGCACAGGAGATGGAAGCGGACCGAATGTTCTCAAACTCGGCCAAGCTTGCGCGCCTCAAGATTCCTGTTTTGATTCTGCACGGGTCGGATGATATGTTGATTTCAGTATCGCATGCTCGCGCGAATTTTGCCGCCGTGCCCCATGAGCGAAAAACGCTGCATATTATAGAAGGATCGGGTCACAACGATCTGCTCGCACAGGCGGACGACTACTTCAAAGCCATACACCTTTTCGCAAAGAGCCTGTGAGGCGAGCGTAAGGACTCAGGCTCGCAGCAGGATTCGCCCCATCCAGACAGATGCGCCCGATGCAACCGATCCCATGAGGCTGCTTGCATCCGAGTGCCACAGAACGCTGGCCGGTGCGGACCATGTTTGCGCCATCTCTCCCCGAGCGCCCGAAAGAACGAGCCAGATCGTCAGAGTCGCTCCGGTCATGAGGAGAGCCCCGGCGTTGGTGCGTGTGGAAAACCAGGCGAGCATCAGCCCGATGCCGACATCGGCCGCCATCCACGGAATGGCTCCGGGGCCATCTGCGGAAAACAGGCGGATGGTATCACCCAGTCCAATGCCGAGATAAGCGGCATTGAAAGCGGTCATTGTGGCCAGCATGATCCCCGCGCTGATCGCTGTGAGCATGGGCAGGCTGCGTACTCTCGTCGTCATATTTCCGGCTCCTTGCCCACTCAGCGCAAGAAGCATGCCAGAACGATTTCTACCTGCGGGCGCTTTTTTTTGGATCGCCCGGAATAGCTCCCGGGTCTAAGTTTTCAATCGTGCGAGGATCATTCCCGCACGCAAAAGCCCGCAGGGAGCTCAAGGCCCCTGCGAAGGAGAAATATGAGACCATTACTTTTTGCCGGGCGCAAGCATTGCGGCTGGCACCACAAATCCACATCAGAAGAGGCAGGGTTCATGGGAGGTCACTTTGGCGTCCGCAGGCCGTTGCGTCATCTTGCGTACCGACTCGGAATGGACGATGCGCAGGTGACAAAGCTGGCCGAGATTTTGGGTGAGTTGAAAACGGAACGAGCTCAAGCCGAAGTTGACCAGAGAAGAACTCTGACTGCTTTTGCTGACGCCGTTGCTTCCGAACAGTTTCTCGATGCGCGGGCTCGTGAAGCTGCGCAGATGCGAGTGCAGAGCGCAGAGCGACTTGCCTCGGCCGTCGAAAAATCACTGCGGGAGATTCATGCCATGCTCAAACAGGAGCAGCGTGAAAAACTCGCCTATCTGATTCGCACGGGCGAGCTTCTTCTGTAAGCTCACCAGATCAGAAAAGCAGATTCCTTGAGCGGGCAGCGGCCCGCTCTTTTGCTATTGCGAGAATTGCGCGCGGAAGAATCCGTAGCAAAACATGCAAATTCGTGCGATTCGAACGCTCCTTCTTGCGCTGTCCGTCGCGGCAAGTCTTGCGGCGAACGCCTGCCGGTTTCCGGCGGAAGTTGGGAAAAGCGAGCTGCTCTTTGACTCGCTGATCCTGTACTCGTGGACGTGGCAGGACCTCTGTGGCGCGCTCGCCACCGAATCGAGTGTCATTCAGCCGGAAAACTTTCTCCGTTTCAAATCGTACCTTTCCTATCAAGCATCGCTCGGTTCAAGCGCTTCGCCGACCGCGGCTCTCATTGGCCCGGTCATGGGGACGCCCAACTATGAGGGCATGACGCTGACGAGAACGGGCAAGCTCTACTCGGTTTCGCGTTCTACTACTTTTCAGATGCTTCAAATTGATGCAACGACGAGTCCTGCGACCGCCTCGTTCGTTGCTCCGCTCGGCACGTTAAACGGCGACTCCGGTGGATTTCTTACTCCGTCAGGCACAGTCATTTTCTATCCGCAGTCGCAGACGCAGATTTTAGAATTCGATCCCGTGACGGGAACGAGCGGCCGTGCCGGCACGTCCGCGGGAGTGCAGTGCGCGGGCGGCACGTTCGCTCCGAATGGAAAAGCATATTGTGCTCCTGTTTCCGGCGGCACGAACAAGGTTCTTGAAATTGATCCTGCCACGCGGAACGGAGTCGCTGTCGGCAGCGCCTTTGGTGCGTCTGCCTTTGTGGATGCGGCCCTTACAGGTTACGGCAAGATTCTTCTCAATCCGCAAAGCTATACGAGCGTGGTCGAACTCGACATCAACACGTATACGGAGACAAACATTGTGAGCGCCACAGGACTGGAAGGTCTGATCATGGCGCCTAACGGTCATCTCGTCGGCGCGCCGAACGGCGGGGCTGTCTTCGTCGACATCGATCCAGTTGCTCGGACGGCTTACACATTCGCAAAGCCCGGTGGAGCGTATTCGGGAGGAGCGCTGGCTCCCAATGGAAAAATCTACTTTGCCCCGCGTTCCGGAGC
>CAZUJO010000427.1:228-3599 GCA_964619995.1 uncultured Leptospiraceae bacterium | reverse complement strand
GCTGTCGATGTGTACGCGGGCGTTTTTCTGTACTGTCTGTGCCTGGTTTTTGTTGAAGCGTTTATTTTCACAATAACTTTTGTCTCTAATCAGATTGTTATGATTGCAACGACCGGGTATGCCCTGGTCTGTCTCGGAATCGCCTGGAAGCGGCACGAAAATTACCCGCTCTCTGTCATCTGTCTTGCCGGGGTTGCCGTGCTCGGCGGCACGATTGTAAACGACATACTCAACCACGCATTCATCGTTCGAACAGGATACCTGGTTCACTCCGGTGTCTTTGCGTTCATCTTTTCACAGGCTGTCATGATTGCGGTATCGAACACACGCGCGCGGCAGACTTCAGAATATTTGAGCAAGAACCTGACCGTGGAAGTCGATCGCAAGACGGCAGCCTTAAAGAAGGCTTTCGATTCCATCAACGGCCAGATGGACCTTGCACGCAAGATACAACAATCGCTGCTTCCGCGCACAGAAACGCGGACCCCGGGGCTGATCATCAAATCCCACTGCATTCAGGCATACGACGTGGGCGGAGATTTTTACGACATCCTGGATCTGGGCGAGGATCGATACGGAGTGTTCGTCGCAGACGTCTCCGGACACGGCGTGCCTGCGGCCATGATCGCATCGATGGTCAAGTCGTTCAAGACGGTCTATGCGCGCGAAACGCGCAGCCCCGCAGAATTCCTGACGCGAATGAACCGCGCCCTGCTCCCTCTTGTCAGCGGACATTTTGTTACGTGCTTCTACGGCGTATACGAGCCCGATGGATCGATTTGCTTTGCAAGCGGCGGCCACTGCCCGCCCATTCTAACGTCAGGCGGCAAAGGTAGAATCCTGGAAGTCCGGGGACCTGCGCTTGGCTACCGGGCCGACACGCGTTTTGAGGAAAAGACGATCCATCTTTCGCCCGGCGAACGATTGTTCGTATACACAGACGGAATTCTTGAACTGCGCGACTCAGCCGGAGTTATCTTCGGGGAAGAAAGGCTTCTGCAGCTTCTTTCGAATTCCGATGCGGACCTTGCGCGGTGCGTCTCATCAGCCATCCGGCAGCTCGAACGATTCGGCGGAAAGGACGGTTTTGAGGACGATCTCACGCTGCTGGCGCTTGAAAGAACTGCCTGATCAAGCGTGCCGGCGCAGCCACCGTTCAATCGAACGCATTGCAATGCAGGCCTGCCCCGAGGCAACGGCGAGCGAAGGATCGCGGCCTGTGCAGACATCGCCGGCCACCCAGATCGGCCTCGAATCCAGCGGCATATCGCCCGTCGAGTGAAGCGCGATCTGTTCATCATTCGCTTCGAGAAAACTTCCCGGATACGCAAAACGGTGACTGCCGCTTGAAAGAAGCGTATTCTCCGCCTCGAAGCCCGCTTTTACGAGCAAAGCATCGCAGGGAAGTTCCTTCTGCTCGGATCCAGACTGAAGCAGCACCGACTGGATTCGGTCCTTGCCTGCAATCGAAACAACTTCGGAATCCAGAAGAACCGTAACGTTAGACGGCATCTTCTCAACAAGAGCCGGCCGGGCCCGGAGGGATGCCCCTCGATGAATCATGTAGATATTCTTCCATTGGTTCGCGAGCAAAACTGCGTTTTCCACAGCTCCATCTCCGCCCCCCACGATCACGAGCGTCTTGCCGGTGAACTGCTCCCGCGGCTTCGACGTATAGAAGACACCTGCGCCGGAGAAAGCGCGGGCCGCCGGTATGCTGCGCCGGCGAAGTCCCGTTGCCAGCAGAATGGCTTTCGCATGAAGCCTCCCCGCGCCCGTCTCAACGCCGTGGATGTCCGGGAGGCTGTCGTCCTGCCAGTGCAGGATTCGTTTGACTTCCGTTTTTGTGGAAATCTCCGCATGCTTCCGAACCTGATCGCCTAACGTCTTTGCGAAATCCGATCCCCGCTGCTCCAGACCGGGATAGTCCGGAATCACGTCCTGGATCCAGTGAAGCTGTCCGCCTGGAAGCTCCGACTTCTCAAGAAGCATGCACGAAAGCCCCAGCCTGCCCGCCCAGATGGCAGCAGAAAGTCCGGCCATGCCTCCGCCGATGATGATTACATCGCAGTCCGGCTTCATACGCGCAGTACGACCTTGCCGACGCTCTCGCCCGACTGCAGATATCGCAGCGCATCCAGCGCCTGTTCAAAAGGGAAACTGCGGCCGACATGCGGGGGATTGCTGTTCCAGGGAAACGCCATCAATCCATCCGCAAGATATCCGAGCTTTTCAGCCTGATCCCAGAGCCAGATCAAGTTGAACGCGAGAACACTCCGGTTGTCCGAAATCATTTCAAGCGGGTCGATGCGGGGCCTGCGCAGATATTTCCAGGCAAGCTTGAGATAGTTCGGCCGCGACCCCGGGGGCATCATGTCGGCCGCGCCAAAGAGAACGTAGCGGCCGCCGGGCAGAAGCGCGCGAAACTGCGGCCAGAAATACGGCCCATAGACCGCGTCGAGAACCACATCAATTCCCTGCGGCGCGGCGGCCTTCAGGTCCGACGCAAAAGAGGACTCCCGTCGCACGATGGCTTTTTCAAATCGAATGCCGCATGACGTTAAGAAGTCCACCTTCTGCTGACTGCCCACAACGGCGATCGAACGCGCTCCCATCTGCTCCAGGATAAAGAGGGAAAGCATGCCAACCCCGCCGGCAGCGGACTGAACCAGAACCGTCTCGCCTTTCTTGACTCTTCCAAGTTCTGCAATCGCATATTGCGCCGTGAGTCCCTGCGCCAGGAACGCGGCGCCCTGTTCATAACTCCAATCAGAGGGGATGCGCCGCACATAACGCGCATCCGCAACGATGTGGTCCGCGTAAGCTCCGAAACGCGTCAATCCCATGACACGGTCGCCCGGGCGAAGATGATGGTTCTCTATTACGGATTCTCCCGTCGAAAGGATCTCGCCGGAAAACTCAAGACCGGGCGTGAACGCCCCTGAGGGTGTTGCCGAGTACAGGCCGAGAATTGCAAAGATGTCGGCGAAGTTCAGTCCAACCGCGTGGATCTTAATCAAAACCTGATCTGCGCCGGGCGCAGACAGAGGCTGCGCCTCCAGCCTCAGATTGTTCTGAGATCCTGCCTTGCTCTGGATCCAGATGCGTCGTTCCATACTTCAAGCCCTGGATCAGGAATGATTTCTGGTGAACTGCTTGTAGTTGTAATTGAAATCGTTTCTGAGCTGATCGGGCGTCATGCCCTTTTCCGTCATTTCAGTCTCGAAGACTTTGCGCTTGGACACATAGTGCTCCGAAAGCGGAATCTCAAGACGCGCGACGGTTTCGCCGTACTTCTGGCTTGAGTACAGCGTGAATGCATGGCGGTCGACGCCGGATTCATCGAGAAGAATTCCCACCATCGTCAAACC
>CAZUJO010000427.1:0-218 GCA_964619995.1 uncultured Leptospiraceae bacterium | reverse complement strand
CCATGAAGAAGTCGAGCAGACTTGTGAAACTCGTGGCCTTTTGAAATTTTTCACGGATGCGTTTCTCTTCCACGGGAAGCAGAGGGAAATTGTTCTTCACTTTGATGTGAACGACATCCGGGGAATAGTACAGCGTCACAACAACCGGCAGATTGTACTGTTTGAATGTTTGTTTGTACTTACGAAGTTTTTCTTCCGTGAGCGCGCCCTTGAAATAG
>CAZUJO010000426.1:0-3605 GCA_964619995.1 uncultured Leptospiraceae bacterium | reverse complement strand
GCCGCGTCCTCGACAATATGGGAGTGCACAACGCTGTTGAATTCAGTGCGCGCGGGACCGGATTGAGCATTGCCCAGGTTCGCAAGGCCCTGGGGTCGAGGAGCCTTCTTCGCTCGGTCGGCATCGTGGAATCCGGGATGCGCGGAACGCCTTTCTCCCTCGATGAAGAAATCGTCGAATGGCTCGGGGGCACCGGCTCCGACAACTTTGGGGAAGCCTACTTCAAGCGCGATCTGGGCAAGACCCTGTCCCTCGATTTCTTTATGATTCCGGATATGGACAAACAAATCATCCGCGGGCTCCTGCAGTCTCCGGATTCGTGCAACATCCTGCTTCATGGAGAGCCCGGCACGGGAAAGACAGAATTTGCGCGTTCCATTGCGCGCGCCACAGGCAGACCGGTCTACTTTCTCATGCAGGGAGAATCAGGCAGCATCAAAGAGCGCATGACGGCCCTCATCGTGGCCAGAAACCTCGCCGGCAAAGAAGGCATCGTGATTGCCGATGAATCCGATGACCTGCTCGATACCATGCGCACGCAGAAAGCCTGGATCAATGCAGTGCTCGACGATTCCGAAACGAAGATCCTCTGGATCGCAAATCGATCGCACGACATTGCCTCCTGGGTACGCCGCCGCTTCGAATATTCGCGGGAGTTTCTTCCGTTCGGAAAACTGGAGAGAGAAAACATCTGGGCCAATGCCCTTTCGGGAAGTCCGCTGCGCCCGCTCCTCGGCAAAGAATTCGTCGACCATGCATCGACCGCTTTCCCCGTGAATGCGGCCGGCATTACATCGGCCGTTGCAAGCGCTGCGAGAATCCTGCCGCACACGAAACTAGAACCGACGGCTCTGATCTCAGGAATTCTGGAACGTCATGCGGAATTGATCGGCCGCCGGGCCAACACGCGCGTAGAAAAGAATCCCTACAACGCAGCGCTCCTCAATTGCGACGCCGACCCGGACGCAATTCTCGCATCTGCCCGGGATCACTATAATGACAAATCGCGCCCGTCCGCATCCATGAACCTTCTGTTCTGGGGCATTCCAGGCACGGGAAAGACAGAATTCGCCCGCGAAATCGCGCGCACGCTCCGCCTTGAGATCGTTGAAAAACGCGCGTCCGACTTTCTCGATAAGTTTCTGGGAGAAACGGAGAAATTCATCCGCCGCGCTTTTGAAGAAGCCGAATCACGCGGAGCCGTCCTTCTCTTCGATGAAGCCGACACGCTCCTCTCCGACCGATCCGATGCCGTCCGGTCCTATGAGCGAAGCCAGACCAACGAATTCCTCGCTTCCCTCGAACGATTTCGGGGCATCTTCATTGCGACCACGAACATGCTCGACCGCCTGGACCCCGCGTCCATGCGCCGCTTTTCCTGGAAAGTGGAGTTTCGCGCGCTGACGCAGGAATCAAGGCTTGCCATGTTCCGCTGTTACTTCCCGGATATGAATCCATCTGATGAGGAAACGCAGACCCTGATGAGTCTGCCGCTTCTGACTCCAGGAGATTTCAAAGCCGCCTATCTGCGTCTGCTTCATGCAAAGGAGAAGTCCGCAGCGCTCGTGATTGAAACGCTGCGGGGAGAAACTCGATACAAGACATCGCGTCGAATCGGATTCTCTTGAATCTATGCCGCATAACGGACGGAAAGATCCCAGAGCCGTCCGTTGAGCGACAGGTTGCCGTCAATCGAACGGACTCCGCGGCTTGCGCCGCTGCATCCACGGATCAAGTTCTCCTGAACGACATTGAACACAACCCACAGGGACGATTCTCTGTCGCGGTCGCGGCGGATTTCGAGCGCCTGGGAAGGACTGATGGGCGCATCCTTCTGCCAGCGCAGAGCGATCGCTTCCCTTGCGAAGTCCTCCCTCTCAAGAGGGCTCAGGGTCCGCGTTTGCATGGAGACGACTGCGTCCGCAATGTGCGGCATTTTCGAAGACATCGCGAAGATGTTCTGCATGAGGGCTGACTCATCAAAGCCTACGTGGCGCACGCGGATCTGTTCGAAGGTAGCATCGGCGACCACAAGACCGTTGCCGCAGGCCAGACGAAAGAGACCGGCGTGCAGATGAAAGGCGCACCGGCCGTCGTGCGAATTCACAAGCACGATCTCCGGCCATGTATCGCCGACGAGCGGCCGCGATTCGCGCACTCGGCGGAAGCGAAGCATGTGCTGCTGATAGCCGATCTTCCGGGCGCGGCCGGACCGCTGTTCACGGGCAGACACAACAGCCCAGTCATGCCGGCGCAGGATATGGATTACCTTTTCTGTGGACACAAACTCGTAAGCGTCCGAAACGCGCGAGGCTGGCTCCTGCGCAAAGGCAGACGGCGCGTAGCTCATGATCTCAAGGTTGCTGAGGGTTTTCATAGGGCAATCTTACCCCCCGCATGAGACGAAAACTGGAATGTTTTTGTCCGCTGGCCTCTACCGTTTGGCGTATTTTTTCGCCAGGTCCGCAAATTTCTTCGCAAGGAAAGCGACGGCAAAATCCGGCGAGAGGAGCTCACATGCCTCGCCATAGTCAAAAACAATCGAGTACAGAAGCCTGTGATCGTGCGTCGTTACTTCGATCTCCGAGTCGCCTCCCTCTCTTGAAAGAACCCTGTAGTCGAGCGCATACGACTGCCGGAAATGCTCCAGGCGATGGTCGTGCAGTCGCAGCCTGAATTTTGTTTTGTTGCGGCCAAACCGCGCGGCCGGATCGTTTTGATCGTACGACTCGAGGTCAAAAGGCACGGGATTCTCTGTTCTGCCCGGATCGTAGAAAGACGAGTAGAGGTCGCTCTCGATGGACTGGATGCCGCTCATTGCAAATTGCTTGATGATGCGGCCGCCGTTCGCATCGAGATCGAGCGCGATCAAATCCAGATACTGGCGGCGTGCGGCAATCGAAAGCGGGAGAATTTCCCTGCGCGTAACGCGCCGTCCATCCAGACTGGCGTAGCGCAGAATGACCCGAAGCTTGTGAACAATGGAGTATTTCAAAATTACGGCGCGGAAGAGTCCCTCGGTAGGCTCTTTCAGATTGCGCAGATAGAGCTCAAGGGCCTCGTCGTTGTAAGAAAAACAAAGCTCTTTCAAGTAGAAAGACACAAAGGCCTTCTGGCTTCTCGCATCGCTGAATTTCTGCACCACTGCCCGCTGAAAGTCAGCGGCAAATCCAGGAACGATCTTTGTAAGTTTCTTTAGATAATTTCGATACTTGCGGTCATCGTAGGAAACAGGATCGTCCATCGCTTCCGCGTCTTTCGGCCCGCCAGAGGCGCTCCGTTTTCCCTGCCCATCGGGCGATTCTTTGAGATAATCCGTCTTGCGGAGGTCATCCATCAGACCCACAACGTCGCCCAGAGACTTTTGATCGCTCTTTCCGCGCCGCTTCAGGTGGTACTCGTACGCAAGCGCCGCGTATTCAAGTCCGATCTGCATCTGCTCATGGCTCGATAGATTGGTTTTCCCGGGCTTGCGGCGCTGCGGCATGGATCATCCGGCTCGATGGTTGTGGTGCGTCAATCAATCGAGAATCAAATCTCGACAGGGTCCAGATTGCTTCTGTGGAATATTTTTTTCCGGCTCCGGAAATGCTTCTGTGGTATAT
>CAZUJO010000425.1:0-3615 GCA_964619995.1 uncultured Leptospiraceae bacterium | reverse complement strand
ATCGTATGTAGAACGAATCATCCAGCCCGAGCATCTCAGTCTGATAGAGACCCTTCCGGTAATCCACAATCAACTGTCGCGGGCCAACATCCACCGGATGAATTTCCACGCGGCCCGGAAAGATGCGTCCCGGATAGAACTGACTTTCGCCCGGCCGCACGAGATCCGGCGCGCCGCGCTTGCGATGGAGTACGATGATTGCATGACGCGCGGTCGCATAAACTATGCCAAGAGAGATCCAGCTGAAGATCGAAGTGAGCAGAATTGCCCACAAAAATACGCGGAAGAAGCGCGAAATCATCCTTTAACTGTGCCTTCCTCCGAGAAGTCCAGGTTCAACGGCTTGGAGAGCACGATGGTTGAAATAGCATGCTTGTAGACCAGGCTCTGCTTCGAGTCCTGCTCAATGACTACGGTGAAATTGTCGAAGCTGACCACGCGGCCTTTCAGGGGCACACCATTCGTCAGGTAGACGGTGATTTCCATCTTCTCTTTGCGCGCAGAATTGAGCACGAGATCCTGAATGTTGTTCTTGTTGGCCACGCCGGTTCTCCGAATTACAGGTTCGAAGCTCGCAAGTCTGGGTCAACGAATAATCGAACCCAGGCTTCAAAATCGCCGGCAGAGCCTTTCCGATCAACGAGTTCTCTGCGAAACCAGGTGCGCTGACGCTTGGCATACTGGCGATGATCGATCCAGAGGCGCTCGGCAAGTTCGGCCGTGCCGATCTGCCCCGCGAGTAGCTGCTGGACGAGGGAAAAACCGATGGTTTTCAGCCCGTGGCACATGCCATATCGCGCATGCACGAGCCTGAGCTCTTCAACGAGACCGCGCCGGACCATCTCCATCGCTCGAAGCCGGAGGCGCTCGTTCAGCTCGGATACCTCCATCTCCAGGTAGAAGGCCGAGAACTCGCAGGGAAATTCAGGAAGAGCTTCTCCTGACTGCGGCGACGAAGCAATCTCTAGAGCGCGCGTGATGCGATAGTCGTCGTTGTCGTGTATATGACCGCCGGCGTCTGCCAGGAGTTCGGGCCGGATCGATTTCAGACGCGAAAGTCTCTCCTCTTTTGAGAGCGCCTGGATGGCAGCGCGGACGGAAAGGTCCGGCGTCGAAACGAGACCCCCGGTCCGCAGCGCCCTGTAATAGAAACCGGTTCCGACACTGAGCACGGGAACTTTTCCCCGGCTGAGCGCGTCGACAATTGCCTTTGCGGCCGCTTCGCGATACTGAAAGGATGTGGTCTCTTCCGAGGGCGAAAGCATTCCCGCCAGGTGATGACGGATCGCCTTTTTTTCTTCTTCAGAGGGAGCGGCCGTCGTAATGTCGAGTTCGCGATAGATCTGCCGCGAATCGCATACAACCACTTCGAAGTCTGGACCGAGTCGGCACAGTGCGGCTGTTTTTCCCGAACCGGTCGGGCCCAGCAGAACGGGAATGACGGGCTTCAGTGCAGGACTTTCCTTTCTTTGAGGATAACGCTGATTTCGCCGGCCGCGCGCTCAAGGACATCGTTTACAATGCGATAGTCGTAGCCGCGCGCTTCTTCCAGTTCACGAATCCCTTCGGCCAGCCGCCGCTGAATGACTTCTTCGCTGTCGGTTCCCCGCCCGCGCAGCCGCCGCTCCCATTCTGCTCGATCCGGCGGCATAAGAAAGATCGTAATCACACGGCCGCCCAGAAGCTCTTTTACGCGGCGCGCGCCCTGGACATCAATATTCAGAAGAACGCTCCGGCCCGCGTCTAGCTTCCCTTTCACCTGCTCGAGAGGGACGCCGTAGTGGTTGCCGTGAACGAGTGCGTGCTCCAGGAATTCCCCTGCGGCAATTCGCGCTTCAAAATCATGCCGCGAATAAAAGAAATAGTGCACTCCGTGGATTTCGCCTTCGCGGATCGGCCGGCTCGTAGCCGTGATGACAGTCTCAAGCTGCGGGTACATGCGTGTGAGCAGGTGAATCAACGATGTCTTGCCTCCGCCGGAAACGGAGGAAATCACGACCGCACAGCCGGTCTGGTCCATGCGATGATAGTTCCGACAGGCCCGCGCCTGTCAAGTTTCACTTACGGTAGATCACGCCTTCGGGGTGGTGGACAGGCTTGAAATCGACGTCGAGCATATGGAGGGATTCGGAGTGGCCCACGAGCAGAAATCCCCCTGGCACAAGTGCGTCGTGGAATCTGCGAATCAATATCTCCTGGTCAGCCTTCTGGAAATAGATCATCACGTTTCGGCAGAAGATGCAGTGCATGTTTCGCGGCGTAGATGTGAACAGGTTTTCGACCAGGAACTCGACTTTTGCGCGAATGTCATCGCGCACAATGTGGTAGGCCGCATTCTCAGGATCCTTCCGAAAATATCGATTCAGCAGAAGCGGCGGGATCTTTTCAATTTTCCGGCCTGAGTAGCGCGCGGCTTTTGCAAAATCCACAACGCGCGCGGAGATGTCGGTTGCTGTGACGCGAAACGGAAAGACTCCGGTCTGCTTCATGGCCTCGGTCAATTCCATGGCGATGTTGTAGGGCTCTTCGCCCGTAGAGCAGCCCGCCGACCAGAACTGCAGAGTCTTTCCACGGTGCTCCTTCAACAGGACCGGGAGGGCTTCCCGCTTCAAGAGATCAAAGCTTCCCGTGCTCCTCCAGAAGTACGATTCGTTCGTTGTGATCGCCTCAAGGAAGGGCCGGCGCTCCTCCGGATGAGTTGTAACAAAGTGATAGTAATCATCGAAATTCGCGCAACCGCTTGCTGCCGCGCGCCTGCGCAGGCGGTTGGAAAGCAGAACGATCTTGTGCTCTCTCAGTGTGATGGACGCTTCGCGCCGAATCAAATCAGCAAAACGGTGAAACTGTTCCAGCGTGAGATCCGGAATATCAGAAGCTGCCATTTACTCGCCCAGTTTTTTCCGTCTTGGCGCCGCCGCAGGCAGAGGCAGCGAAGAAATCAAATCGATCTCGGCGAGACTGCGGCCCGTGACACGGCTCACGTCTGCGGGTTTCATGCCGCCTGCAAGCAGACTGCGGATCCAGGCGTTCGGATCCCGCGACGGCGCATCGAGCTGATCCGAGGCAGAAGGAAGACGAACCGCCTCTCCGGCCGGAGGCGGCAAATCCTGATCGAGAGAGGCCGCGTTCGGCGGTTCAATAAACACCGGCGCCGGGGCAGCCGGAGCAACGCGCCTGCGATCCATGCCGTCTAACGTTTCTTTTCTTGCGGCGCTGGCCGCGCCCGCGTTCGCTTCGCCGATCGCGTTGAGCGGCTCGGTCTTCACGCCGAATAGAGAGGCCGCAAATCGACCGATGCCCTGAATGATATTTGCGGAAGGAGTTTCCGGAACGGGCGCGCTGCGAACTTCCGGTTCGCGCGCAGGCGGGGTCAGATCGACGCGATCCGGTCCCATTCGATCGAGCAGCCGGCTGAGATGCGGGTCTTCTTCGCGGGGCTCCGGGTTATGATGAAGCGGACGAGTGTCTTGCTGCGATTCAGCGCGTTTCTTTCTGCCGGATTTCTTCTGCCCTTCTTCCAGACGCGCGGCCACTTCTTCCGCATGACGGACAATCTGATAGAAGTTCGCGCGAATTTCCTGCATTTCTTCAAGGGCGGCATTCATGGCCTGAACC
>CAZUJO010000424.1:0-3627 GCA_964619995.1 uncultured Leptospiraceae bacterium | reverse complement strand
ACGATCAAAAGTTCTCCCAGGATGAAGTCGATACGATTGTCCGATTCTGCGATCAGGTTGCCGGCGCCATCAAGAACTCCGCCTTGCTGAGGCAAATCCAGGAAGAGAGGGAAAAATCGGATAACCTCCTCGAAAATATCCTGCCCAAACCCGTTGCGCGTGAGCTGAAAGCGAAAGGAAGCGTTGAGCCGCTTTTCTATGACAACGTGACAGTCCTTTTCACAGATTTTGTCGGCTTCACGGAGGCCGCGGCCCAAATGCCCCCCGATGAGCTCGTTGAACAGCTGGACGGCTGCTTCAGCCAGTTCGACCAGGTATGCGAGCGAAACCAGGTCGAGAAACTGAAAACCATTGGTGACGCCTACATGGCTGCCGGCGGGCTGCCGCTGGTCAATGGAACGCATGCTGTGGATGTGTGTCTGGTCGCGCTCGAATTTCGCAGTTTCATGGCGCAGATGGCGGAGATCAAGCAATCGATGGGGCATCCTTTTTGGCAGCTTCGGATTGGAATCCACTCCGGCTCCGTCACGGCCGGGGTGATCGGGAGGCGGAAGTTTGCGTACGACATCTGGGGAGATACCGTCAATACTGCAAGCCGCATGGAGTCATCCGGCACCGCCGGCCAGATCAATATCTCGGCGACGACCTATGAAGCAGTGAAGGATTTCTTCGATTGCGAATATCGTGGAAAAGTAGCCGTGAAGGGAAAAGGTGAAATGGACATGTATTTTCTTATCCGTATCCGGCCGGAACTGTCAGAACGCGCCGGCGGACTGCTCCCGAATGCTCGCTTTCTTGAAATGAGATCGGCCTTGAAATTGCCGGATTGAACTCAGTCAGAGGCGAAGTCCGGTCACATTGTTGCGCAACAGCGTAACCGGAATCCGCAGTCTCGTTCGCAGCCGCAGCCCCGGCTTTTCCTCACGCCCTTTCCAATCCTGCCGATCTTATAGGAGACGGGGAGGACCCATGGCACGAAACCTCATCATCATTGGCGGCGGCACGCTTCAGATGCCCCTCATCGAGACAGCAAAGGCAATGGGCCTTTTCACAATCGTCTTTGACATGACCGCCGATGCCCCGGGCATGAAGGCCGCCCATCTTCCCGTCACCATGAGCACGCGCGATATCGACGGCTGTGTGCGCGAAGCAAAGCGTCTGCGCGAAACCATGCAGATTCACGGCGTGGTCACCGCCGGCACGGATGCAAGCCGTGCGGTCGCGGCGATTGCCGGCGCCCTTGAGCTCCCGGGCATTCGTTACGCCGACGCGGAAGCGGCTTCCAACAAAGTGCTCATGCGCAAGCGATTGAAGCAGCACGGTGTTCCAGGGCCAGACTTCCGGTCCGTCTGGTCCATCAAAGAAGCGCGCGAAGCCATGGACGAACTCACCTTCCCGCTCGTCCTGAAACCCGCTGACAACATGGGAGCACGCGGAGTCATCAAGATCAAGAACCGCGACGAAATCTACGCGGCCTTCCGTCATGCAAAGAAATACAGCCCCACCGGAGAAATGATTCTCGAGGAATTCATGGACGGACCGGAGCTCTCCATCGACGCGCTCGCCTGGAAAGGCAAAATCCGTATGACGGGAATCGCGGACCGCATCATCACACGCGAACCGTATTTTGTCGAGATCGGTCACAACATGCCTTCGTCCCTGCCCGAAAGCGTACTTGAAGAGGCGGAGGAAGTTATGAAAGCCGGGATGCGGGCGCTCGGCATTCATACAGGGGCCGGCAAGGGCGATATCAAAGTCGCGCGGCTGCCGCAGGGACAGAAAAACACGCGCCATCAGCCGCCTTACGACGATTATGCGGTGAAAGTAGGCGAAATTGCGGCGCGGCTTTCGGGCGGATTCATGTCTTCGCACACCTATCCGCTGCACAGCGGCGTCAATCTCCACAAAGGTGCGATTCAGATTGCGCTCGGCGACGAGCCGGCTTCTCTCGAACCCACGCGGAACCTCGTTGCCATTGAACGCGGAATCCTTTCTTCACCCGGCAAGATTCTGGAATTGAACGGCGTAGCCGAGATGAGCCAGGTGAAAGGAATCGAACATATCTTCTTCACGAAAAAGACGGGCGACATCATTCAGGAAGCCACGAGCAATCTGGATAAAGTCGGTCATGTCATTGCCGTGGCTCCCTCCCTCGAAGAAGCGGAGGCGGCCGCAGCCGAATGCCTCAAGCGCGTTCAGATCACCGTGGACGATACATTCAGCGTCGACTGGAAAGCAGTCGAAGAAAAAGCGCGCCAGAGATTCACAGAACAGGTGTGCTGGGTGTGTAAATCGTGCACCGGCAACTGCGCGAGCGCCGTCCCTGGAATGGGCGGCGTGGGCAACATGACCACGTTCAAGGACAACTCCGCGGCTCTCGCGGAAATCCGCGTCCTGCCCCGCTACATTCGCGGTCAGATCAGCCCCGACACGACTCTGGAATTCCTGGGCCGCAAGTTCGAACTGCCGATTATGGCCGCGCCCATGACGGGAACGGCAACCAACATGAACGGCGCGATTTCCGAATTTGACCTCGCGCGAATTCTCATCCACGGCGCGCGCGAAAGCGGAAGCATTGCCTGGGTGGGCGACGGCGCAACTCCGGACCGCTACAAAACCATCTTTCGCGCCCTCGCAGAAGCGGACTCGTTCGGCATTGCGATCTGCAAGCCGCGCGCAGATGAAGAAGCGCTTCGTGAGCGATTCAAAGCCGCAGAGAGCATGGGTCTCATTGCGATCGGCATGGATATCGATGCGATCTCTTTCCGGACCATGGAGCTGAAGAAACTGGGCGCCACGGCGCGCAATTACGAAGCCCTGCGTATGCTCCGGGATTCCACGAAACTCCCGTTCATCCTGAAAGGAATCATGTCGCCCGAAGACGCAGAAGAAGCGGTTCGCGCCGGCGTGTCCGCAATTGTTGTAAGCAACCACGGCGGGCGCGTCCTCGACGATATGCCTGGAACAGCGCGCGTCCTTCCTGAAATTGTTCGAACTGTGGGAAACCGAATTCCCGTGCTCGCCGACGGCGGAGTACGCAGCGGACAGGATGCCTTCAAGATGATCGCGCTCGGGGCAAAAGCGGTTCTTGTGGGTCGTCCTCTGGGAATCGCTGCTGTGGGCGGAGACATCGCAGCCGTGAAGTATGTGTTTTCGCGCTATCGAGAAGAGTTGGCGCGCACGATGAATCTCTGCGGAACCGAGAAGTTAGGCGACATTGATTCAACGTTCATTCGCGCGTACGCGATGGAGCCGGAATCCCCGGCGCCGCGGCAGCCGGGCAACTGAACGGACTGAACTGAAAGGGAAACGGCGGCGGCTCAGCTGGCCGCCGACTGCTTTTCGAGATCTTCGGCGAGTTCCTGGCGGAACTTCGATGTGACTCCGCGAAACGCAATTCCTGCGCCGTCTTCATCAACTCGAACAATCCCGGCACGGCATTTGTATTCGTGTTCACCCAGTCGGAACGTCAGGTGCACTTCCTCGCCCGGCGTGCGATAGCAATCTTCCCACTCTACATAAATTCCGGTATCGCTGACGTCGGAAGTCGTTCTGCGAATGCCGTCCACAATGACTTCAACCACGGTGGGTTTGCGTTTCTGAAGGCGCCAGCCGCGTGGATACATC
>CAZUJO010000423.1:0-3654 GCA_964619995.1 uncultured Leptospiraceae bacterium | reverse complement strand
TCACAGCCCTTTTCGGAAATACGCTCTTCGCCCTCAAAGCATCGGCGCTCTTTGCTGCGGCCGCAGCGCATCTCCTGTTATTTCACGCTGCGAAAAAGGCAGGATTGAGCGGCGGGCCTGCTCTTGCGTTTCTCTGCTGCACGCTTGTGGTCCCGGGGTTTTTCAGCGGCGCATTTCTAATCATGCATGATTCCGTTCTGATTATTTTCTGGTGCGCCGCCGTTTTTCTGATGCTGCGGTGGATCGAAACGCAGTCGACTCTGGACCTCTTTGCGCTCTTCGCATGCATGGCGCTCGGGTTTCTCGGCAAGCATACGATGGTCTTCTTTGGCTTGTCCTTCGCCATCTGGATGGCTTTGACTCCGACGTTCTGGGCGGAATTGCGTCGCCCCCGTCTGTACGCCGCGGTGGCAGTTGCCGCCGTGATTTCTTCGCCCTTCCTGATCTGGAATCTCGCGCACAACGGGGACGGCATTGGCGCAATCATCAACCTCAGATCCTCCGGCGGGGCGTTTGCGAATAAGCCGAGCACCGGGCCTTACATCATCGGCCAGGCGCTTCTGTTCTCACCCGTCTGGTTCGTGCTCTTTGTCGCGCTCGCTTTCTGGAGAGCAGCAGCGGCGCTCCGCAAGCAAGGACGCGAACCTTCAGGCAGCGAGCGCTCGGTGAAAACTTCAGTGAAGACGTGGATGGCGCGTTTTGCCGCTGACCCGTCAACGCAGGCCGCGAAACTCCGCTTTCTATGGATCACGGCGCTGGTGCTGCCCCTTTTCTTTCTTTTCATGTCAAGGAAGCGCGAAGTGCAGGCGAACTGGCCTTTTGCCAGTTATGCCACAATGATGATGCTGTTGTTCATGTACGAGAATGCATCCCTGTCCATGCGCAAATGGAACCGAGCCCTGCTCGTCCTCGGCGCCGTATTTGCATTGTCTTTCGACGCATTCTTTCTCTATTCCGTGCCGATTTCGCGGGCTCTCTCCATTGAAATGACTCCCAGGACCGCGCGGCTCATGCCGCATCTGCGGCTTGCCGGCTTCAAGGAAGTCATCGAAGCCGTGGACCGCGAGAGAAAGGAGATCGATCCAGGCGCAGAATTGCTCGCGAACCGGTACCAGGATGCGGCCATGGCATCCTTCTACGCAGCGGGACAGCCGAATGTGCCCTCCATCAATGTTCTGCAGAGAAACCAGTACAGCTACTGGCCCGGTCCGCAGCAGGGAAAAAACTATCTGGTGTTCATGATCCAGGAGAATACTTGCGAAAAGGCAACTTTCTTTTTCCAGCCGGTTCTCTTCTACATGTTCGAAAAAGTAAAGGAGTTCCCGGAGCGCGAAATCGTGGTGAATGGCGTTCCCGTGAAGCGCTACCAGACGTGGTACGTTCAGAACTATAGAAGAGACTGGCGGGGACTGCTGCTGTATTACATGCTTGAATCTGCGATCCTCGATTTCATGCCGAACCTCCGAGGATACAATCCCGGACTGAACAGCGCAGAAGGAATGGCTGCAGTCAAAGATTATATGAACCAGAATTACTTTCTGCGCAAGGGAGAAATGAATTGCGACTTCTAATCGTTCTGCTCCTCGCCGCTGCGGCCTGTAAGCCGAAACCAAAGCTGCCCGATCCAACGGACTACCGCGCGTTCATTCAAGGGAGCGCGCATGTGCTGTGCGGGAAAATGGTGGAATGCTATTCGGGATTGTACTTTTCGATCTCGCCGGAACTTCGAAAACAAATCACGGTTGAGGCCTGCGAAGCGGCCGCCCTCAAAGACCTCGAGCGGAAGCTGGATCGTCACACACCCACAATGAAGACGCTCTCGGTTGCCTGCTACCAGGCGATCCTGGACGCTCCCTGCAAGGAAATCGGAAACGCGTTTCTCTGGAATCCTTCCTGCTATGCGCTCAGATCCGCTTCGGAAGCCGCCTTCAAAGACGTCCCGCCGCCGAACCTGTTTGAACTGGAAAAGAAATTGAATCAATGAAGAAGAAGCGCCGATCAGCGCTTCTTCTTCATTCCGATGGCTTTCTTGCAGAGCTTTACGAGATCGTCCGCGCGCATGTGATAGTATTCCATGAGCGCGTTTGCTTCCCCGCTCTGTCCGAATTCATCCTGCATGCCATTGCGAAGAACCACACAGGGAAGGTTTCCGGAGACAACTTCCGCAACCGCAGAGCCGAGCCCGCCAATTACGTTGTGTTCTTCCGAAGTAACAATCGCTCCGGTCTTTTTCGCGTACGCGAGAATCATCTTTTCATCAATCGGCTTGAGGCTTGCCATGTTGATGACCGCCGCCTGAATGCCCTGCTTTGCAAGCTTCTCGGCAGCCAGATCGGCTTCGATTACCATGACGCCGCATGCAATGATTGTTACGTCCTTTCCATCCCGGCGAAGCTCTCCTTTGCCGATCTGGAACTTGTAACCCGCGGGACGCGGAAGAACCGGAGTCGATGCGCGAGAAACCCGGATGTAGCACGGACCTTTCATGGCTGCGACAGCCGGAATCATCTGCTTGATTTCCTCGTAGTCCGAAGGAACCAGCACGCGCATGGTAGGAATCGCGCGCATGATGGCAAAGTCTTCAATGCACTGGTGGCTTGCGCCGTCTTCGCCGACGGTAATGCCGCCGTGCGAAGCAACCAGCTTCACGTTGAGGCCCGGATAAACAATAGAGTTGCGCACCACTTCCCAGGCACGCCCGGAAAGGAACATGGCAAAGCTCGATGCGAATGGGACCAGACCGGAAAGAGAAAGACCCGCGGCCAGTCCTACCAGGTTCTGTTCCGCAACGCCCACGTTGAAGAATCGGTCGGGAAACGTTTTCGCGAATTTGTGCGTGCGCGTAGACTCAGAAAGGTCAGCGTCAAGGACAACGACGTCCGTCCTTGCCTTTCCGAGTTCTACGAGCGCTTCGCCGTAGCCGTCCCGGGTCGCCTTCTTTACGATCTCGGGCGCCTTCTGCTTCGCGCTCTTCTCAGAGCGCGCCGGGGCTTTCGCCTTTACCGCGGCCGATTTCTTTGCAGTCTTCGCCGCGGGCTTTCCTTTCTTTTTTGCGGCCACGGACTTACTTCAGCGCCTCGGCTTTGTCTGTCTTTTCCCAGGTAAACGTTTCGCCTTCGCGGCCAAAGTGACCGTACGCGGCCGTGTCCAGGTAGTGGCGTCCTTTTTCGCGCAGTTGCAGCGTTCTTTCGATCGCGGCAGGCGAGAAGTTGAATACGGACTTCACGCGCTCGGAGATCTTTTCGTCCGGGATTTTGCCGGTTCCAAATGTATCTACAAGAATAGACGTAGGCTGAGGGAAGCCGATTGCATAGGATACCTGAACTTCACACTTCGTGCAGAGTCCGGCCGCAACGACGTTCTTCGCCACATAACGGGCCATGTATGCTGCGCTGCGGTCAACCTTCGTCGGATCTTTACCCGAGAATGCGCCGCCGCCGTGACGACCGTATCCGCCGTATGTATCCACAATGATCTTGCGTCCAGTAAGGCCGCAGTCTCCGTGCGGGCCGCCGACTACGAACTTGCCGGTCGGGTTGATCAGGTAGCGAGTATTGACCAGGTAGTTGGCCGGGATGACAGCCTTGATGACCTGTTCCACCATCATTTCTGTGAGAGCTTTGTGCTCAAGGTGCTCGCGGTGCTGCGTAGAAA
>CAZUJO010000422.1:0-3659 GCA_964619995.1 uncultured Leptospiraceae bacterium | reverse complement strand
GGGACCGGGCAGGAGTCCTATGAGCTTGCCGCGTACTTTTATGCGAAGCACTCCGATCTCGAGTGCGTGAAGAAAGGGCGAAAAGGCTATTTCTTCTTCGTGGGTGACGAGGGATTCTATCCCAGCGTCAGCGCCGAGCATGTGCGAAATGTATGCGGACGCGAAATTCCGGGCGATCTTCCCGCAGCGCAGGTGTTCAAGGAACTTCAGGAAAAATACCACGTCTTCTTCATTCAGCCGAAGAAAACCTGGGCCGAACGAAAAGCCGATGTAGACGCCGAGATTCAACAGCGCGTGGAAGCCGCCGGCGGACAGTACAAGAACGTGGATGTGCGTGCTTCTCTTATCTGGAACAACCGCAATGATCTGGATCTCCATGTGATTCCGCCTTCGGGCGAAGAGATCTTCTATGCCCACAAGCAGTCCGTCTGCGGCGGCTGGCTCGACGTGGACATGAACGTTCAGGGAGAGACGACGAAACCTGTCGAAAATGTCAGGTGGACGAGGGGCACAGCGCCCGCCGGAAAATACCAGGTGTATGTGCAGAACTACCGGATGCATGACAACGAAAGCCGCACGGAATACCGCGTGGAAATTGAGATCAACGGCGAGATGAAGCATTTCAAGGGAACGATCTCTTCGCACGGCGAAACCGGTCCCGAGAGCAATCAGCAGATATTTTCATTTGTTTATGATCCCGGCGGACGGAAGGCGCCCCCAGAGGTGAATGAGAAGACCGCGTACGCGGCCTACGATGATTCCGTGATTCGCAGCCAGTGGGCCGCGGTTCTTCCCGCAGAAAGGATTCTTCCGATCTCAGATCCTGCGGGAATTCTGGATGTCATGCTCGGCGCGATGGCCCTTACAGAGGGAACGAGCGATCTCGACAGCTACATGAAAGAAGTCAAAAGCCGCGGCGGTTCGCATGTGGACGAGGTGCGTGCCGCGCTGTCGGGTGTGCTTGTGTCGCCTGCAAGCACCGCGCAGATTCCGCGTTCCCAGGGCGGCGCAGACCGCCAGTCGGGCAGCCGCCGCATCTGAGCGCTCCGGGTGGTTCCGGATCAGAACATACTGATCGCCGGACTGCAATTCGGCGACGAAGGCAAAGGTTCTCTTACGGACTACTTCTGCAGCCAGGGCGCAGAGCTCGTGGTCCGTTACAACGGGGGCCCCCAGGCGGCGCATAACGTGAGAGTGCGATCAACGTCAGGCGTCATTCATCATACGTTTTCGCAGTTTGGTTCGGGAACGCTGCGGGGCATTCCAACCGTGCTTTCGCGGTTCATGAGCGTGGATCCGCCCGCGATGCTCGCCGAAGCTTCGGTTCTCTCGCGCAAATTACCGCTCATGCGGGAACTGTTTTCCGAGAAACCTCCTCTCGAAGCAGATGTGCTTCGCTTTCTGACCCTGGACCTCGAATGTCTCATCATCACTCCCTTCCACCGGATTGTAAACCGCATACGGGAACGATTGCGCTCGCAGAGGCACGGGAGCTGCGGGATCGGTGTCGGGGAAGCGGTCCTGGACGCAGAAAAAGGAGCGCCTTCTGTGCGATGGAAGGATCAGGGATCGGGCGAATTTGAGGCCCGGCTCCGCGAGATTCAGGATTACAAAATCCGCGAAGCTCAGGATCTCCTGCGCGGCGTTCGCGATCCCGGCTGCATGGGACTCTGGGAGGACCTCAACGAACGCGCGATCATTCCTCTGTTTGCGCAAAAATGCGCGGAAGCAGCATCGCGGGTTGTGACGAGCACGGAGGCGGCGATCCGCGAAGTCATCCGCAGCAGACGCTGTGTGTTCGAAGGGGCGCAGGGTGTGCTGCTCGACCGGGATGCAGGCTTCTTTCCTTATGTTACCCCGTCGACGACCACTCTTAAGAATGCGCTCGATCTTTCGACAGGAACACGCGCCGGAAGACGGGTGGGCGTGCTGCGTGCCTGTACGGTGCGGCACGGAGCAGGTCCGATGCCGTCTGAAATAGAGGATGTGAGCGACTTACAGACGTTACGCGACGAGGACAATGTGGACGGGCCGTGGCAGGGAATCCTGCGCGCCGGCTGGCTCGATATGCCCGCTCTGCGTTATGCGCTGCGGGAATGCAGGGTCGATGAGCTTGCTGTGACGAATCTGGACAGGCGGAAGACCTGGAAGATTTGCGAGAGCTATGATGTTCTCGGGGAAAAGGTATCGGCATTTGCCTGGGGGGCGAAGGGAGCTGATCTTACGGAGATCGTGCGCGCTGCGCGCCCCATCCTGCGTGAGGTCGGGAGCGGCGAAGACTTAATCCGCGAGATCGAGAGCGCCTGCGGCCTTCCGGTGCGGACGATTTCAAGCGGACCCTTTGCCGAGGACAAGCGCTCGCTCTAGTCTTTCCGGGCAGTTTACAGGCCGGGAAAAAGCCGGGGCTGCTCATCCTCCGGAAAGCTGTCCGGCGGAGAAAAATAGGACCATAAATCTACAAAGGCATCCCGGAGCATTCTGAGATAATAGAATGTATCGTAGCCGGCAGATCCGTTCAGAGAAGCGAATTCTTCTGAAATATAGCGTTTTCGGATGTCGGGATGTTTTGTGTTCAGTACTACGTATCGTAATTTTTCGCCGGCCTGAACGTTCATCGACATTTCTGAGATTTGTTTCATAGAAAGATAGGTGGCGTTCGCCGTCTGGTAGTCCTCAAGACTCCGGCTTGCCGTTTTTCGGAGCAGTAGATCCTGCCAGGGGACCTGGCCGTTTCTCAAAAGGCTGCACTTTGCTTCAAAAAGGCGCATAACCTCGTCATGAAACGTGCGAAGCTCTGCGATGCTCGATGCGCGTGCCATGATGGAGAGCAGTTCGAGCTGTGCGGAGCGGATGAAGGCGGCGGTGTCTTTTCTTCGTGCCGCAATTCCACGGTATTTAATGGTTCCGTCTGTGAATCGTCCGCAGTAGCGGTTCACAACGGGCAGAAGCGGATCTGCGTGCGAAGGAAGAAAAATCACCCAGGAATATACCCCGTCTATGGACATTTCAATTCCCGATGCCTCTGTGATCTGGTTTGCAATCCTGCGGAGTTCTTCTGGATCGAGGCTTCGGCCGTCTTTGTGAATGAAGATACAGTCCGTGATGGCATGAGAAAGAGTGTAGCCGTGCTCTTCTGCGATTTCTTTGGCCAGAAGAAGTTTTTCGCGTCCGAATGCTGTAACGCTTTCGTGGCTTTCAATCCGCCCGAATTTCGCATTTCTGTAACCAAGATATCCAAATGAAGTGACGAGCATCCATTTGAGGCTGTCCTGACGCGCATCGTAATTGTCAATCGCGGCCTTCACCTCCGGCGTCTGCTTCTGTTGTTTGAGATCACGCAGCCTGGCTTTGTAATGTCTGCGTCTTGCAAGGATGTGCGCGAGAGCGTCGGAGACGACGCCGCGCCGCTTTTTGCAGATATGGTAGCCGGCTTCCGGAACGCGCGGCGCCGATGGATCGTTTGCACAGCAGGGACAGTTTACGCATTCGGGCGAAATGTTGTGATTCACCATGATGCTGGGATACATCTGGCTGTAGTCCATCTGAGCGACGTTTTCAAAAACACTCTGTCCGGATGCGCTGGGCACGAAAATCAGTCCGCCCTTGTCGATTTTAAGAAGATCGTAAGCGGTTTAAGGTTTTTCAAAACAACAATTATG